>JBGPYI010000019.1:0-15677 GCA_041493175.1 Gaiellaceae bacterium
CCATGTTCGAGATACGGGGTCAGGGGACCGAGATGTCCCGGCCGGCATAAATCCGCTCGACCTCGTCCGAGAGCGGGCCCCCGGCGTCGACGAGCTCGTCGGCGACTGCACGGGCTCGCTCCAACAAAGGGCGGTCCTTGCGCAGGTGCGCGAACCGGAGGTCGGTCAGGCCGGACTGGCGCGTTCCGAGGAGCTGTCCGCTGCCGCGGATGTCGAGATCGACCTCCGCGAGCTCGAAGCCGTCGTTCGTGCGCACGAGCGCCTCGAGGCGCTCGACGGCGGGCTCTGTCAGGTCCTCGCGCGCACGCGAGATCAAGAGGCAATACGACTGCTCGGCGCCACGTCCGACCCGACCGCGCAGCTGGTGCAACTGGGCGAGGCCGAACCGGTCGGCTTCCTGGACGATCATGATCGTCGCGTTCGGGACGTCAACGCCGACTTCGATCACCGTCGTCGCGACGAGCACGTCTAGGTCGCGGGCCTTGAAGCGCGCCATCAGCTCGCGGCGCTCGGCCGGACGCAGCCGCCCGTGCAGCAGGCCGACCCGGTAACCGCGCAACTCAGCCTTCTGGAGGCGCTCGGCCTCGGCTTCCGCTGCCCTGGCCTGCGTCGTCTCCGACTCCTCGATCAGCGGGCAGACAACGTACGCCTGACGTCCTGCATCGAGGTGTTTCCGCAGCCGCGAATAGGCAGCGGCACTCCGGTCCTCCGCCACCCAGGCGGTCTTGATCGGCTTGCGGTCGGCGGGTGGGTGTGCGATCTCCGACACCGCAAGATCCCCGTAGACGGTGAGGGCGAGTGTCCGCGGAATCGGCGTCGCCGTCATGTGCAAGACGTGCGGCGATCTGCCCTCCGTTAGGGCCTTTCGCTGCTCGACGCCGAAACGATGTTGCTCGTCGACCACCGCAACGGCGAGGTTGCGGAACTCGACGCCCTCCTGGATGAGCGCATGCGTGCCGACGACGATGTCCGCGTTCGGAGCGAGGTCGCGCTCGCGCTTGGCGGAGGAGCTCGTGAGCAGCGCACAGGTGACGCCGAGGAGACGGCAAGGCTCCTCGAGTGTGAGGAAGTGCTGCTCGGCGAGCGTCTCCGTGGGCGCCATCAGCGCACCCTGCTTGCCTGCCTCGACCGCGCGCAGCAGGGCGTAGAGCGCCACGACGGTCTTGCCGGATCCGACCTCGCCCTGAAGGAGCCGCTGCATCGGCACGCTGCGCTCGAGGTCGCCGTCGAGATCCGCGATCGCGCGCTCCTGATCCTCGGTCAACCGGAACGGCAGGACGTCGCGGTAGCGGACGACCAGCTCGCCGGGCGGGCCGAGCTCCGGTGCGATCTCCGACTCGCGCTCGCGCCGCCGGCGCGCGAGCCAGATCTGCAGCAGGAGGAGTTCGTCGAAGGCGAGCCGGCGCCGACCGGCTTCCGCCTCGGCGAGCGAGCGGGGCCGGTGCAGCGCCCAGAGTGCGTCCACTCGCTCCGGAAGCGCCTCGCGCTGCTTGAGCTCGGCCGGCAGCGGGTCCGACAGCGCAGCGGGCAGCGCGGCGCCGACCAGCTCGCGCAGCTTCTTGGCGGTGATCTCCTCGCTCGCGGGATAGACCGGAGCGAAGTCGGCGGTCGCTTCGCCGTCGCCGATGTCGAAGCTGCGCACGTCGAAGCCGTAGCGCCCCTGACGCCCGCGCAGGCGCACCGGCGTTCCCGGCTGCAGCTGTCGCTCGAGCCACGGCTGGTTGAACCAGGTGGCGGAAACGGTCGCGGTGCCGTCGCTGATGCGCGCGGTCAGCATCTGCAGCCGTCCGCGCCGCCGCTTCGAGACGGACAGCACCTCGCCGGAGATCGCAACGTCTTCGTCGCCCTGGAGATCGGCGATCCGCCGCTCGGGAACGGGCTCCTCGTAGCGAAACGGCCTGTGTTCGAGCAGGTCGCCTACGGTCAGCAGGCCGAGACGATCGAGCTTCTTCTTGACGGCAGGGCCGACGCCCGGCAAGACGTCGAGGGCCCGCTCGAGCAAGTCGGCCCGCGGAAAGCGGCGCGGGCGCGGCCAGCTTGCCGGCGCGCCACTCTGGCCGAACGCCGTTTGCAGATGGGATGTCGAAACTGCAGCCACACCCCGAACGAGTATAGGACCAGCGCTGGCCGGCGCTCAGTCCTTCGTGCCGCGGTCCGGACGGAGGCGCACGACTGCGTCCAACCCGCCTGCAGGTGCCGGCACGAGTTCGACCTCGCCGCCGTCCGCTTCTACGAGAGAGCGCACGATCGCAAGCCCCAGGCCTGTGCCCTCGCCCCCGCGCACACGCCAGAAGCGATCGAACGCACGAGTGCGCTCGAGCTCGTCAAGCCCTGGGCCCTCGTCACGCACCCGCAACTCGACCCACGGAGGCGCGGCGCGGACGAGGACCGTGATCGTGCCACCCGGTGGAGATGCCTCGACGGCGTTCTCCACCAGGTTGTCGACGATCTGCCGCACGCGTTCCTCTGCGGCACGTGCCGCGACCGAGCCGTCGAGATCCGCAGTGAGCCGGAGACCCCGCTCCGCAGCCAGCGGCGACCATGCATCGAGGCGCTCGCCGACAAGGCGGGCGAGCTCGACCCGGGCCGGCGCAGCGGTGCGCGCACCGCTGCGGGCGAGCCCGAGCAGGCTTTCGACGAGGTCGCCGAGCCGCTCGACCTCGCGTAGCGCACCCTCGAGATCGCCCCGGCCCTCCTCCGCAACATCACGCTCGAGGTTCTCCAGGCGTAGCCGAAGTGCCGTCAAGGGTGTGCGTAGCTGGTGCGATGCGTCCTCGACGAACTGACCCTGCGAGCTCAACAGCTGCGAAACCCGCGTCACGGTGTCGTTGAAGACTCCCGCGAGCGAACGGACCTCGTCGGGCCCATCGTGCTCGGGCGCGCGCGCGTTCAGATCTCCCTCGCCGACCGCGGCGGCCGCGCTCTCGACGCGTCGCAACGGTCTGACGACGAAGGCGGCGACACGCATTCCGACGATGACCGCCACCGCGAGAACGATTCCGGCGATCGCAGCGAGGATCAGCCAGTAGCGCCGCACACGCCCATCGATCGTCGAGGTCGGATACGTGACGCGGACTGCGCCGTCGATACGGCCACCCGAAGCCACCGGAACCGCGACGTAGAGCAGGTCCGCGCCGAGTGTGGTCGACCTGCGCGTTCCTGTCGCGACGTAGCCGCGCAAAGCCCGCTGAACCTCGGGGCGCGACCGGAAGCTCTCGACGCCGCTGGTTGTCGGGCCGGTGTCGATCAGCGCCACACCCCGCCGGTCTACGACGACGACGCGGCCGCCGGTGTCTTGCCAGTATCGGTAGGCGATCGCAGCGACCGCCTCTTTCTGCGGGCGCGACTGGTTGCGGAGCGCCGTTTGGCTGAGTGAAGCCAGCGCAACGGCATCGCGCTCGACCTTCGCCTCCACGTTGCGGCGCTCCGTTCGTGCGTACTGCACGCCGAGTGGGACTTCGAGCGCGGCGAGCACGACCACGACCAGCCCGAGAAAGCCGAGCAGGATGCGGCGGCTCACGCCCGCAGACGGAAGCCGACGCCGCGAACGGTCTCGATCAGCTGAGCATCACCAAGCTTGCGCCGGAGTGCGGCCACGTGCACGTCGATCGTTTTCGTCGACCCGTACCAACTCGTGTTCCAGACGTCTTCCAGCAGCCGGCGGCGGCTGACCACGGCTCCGGCATCGCGGGCCAGTGCAACGAGGAGGTCGAACTCCTTCGGCGTCAAATCGAGCTCTGCTCCGCCGATCGTGGCGCGGCGGCCGCGCTCGTCGACCTGGAGCTCGCCGATCCGCACCGGCCCGTCCGCCGAGCGACCCTGCGAACGTCGTGTCACTGCGCGGATCCGTGCGATGAGCTCACGAATGCCGAACGGCTTGACGACGTAATCGTCTGCCCCGAGCTCCAGTCCCACGACACGGTCGACCTCTTCGCCTCGTGCGGTCACCACGATGATCGGGACGTCGGAACGCGCCCGCAGCTGTCTGCACACGTCCAGACCGTCGAGGTCCGGAAGGCGAAGGTCTAGCAGCACGACATCGGCCTCCCCCGCCGCCAACGCCTCTGCTCCCGTTCCGGCGACCGTGACCGTAAAGCCTTCACGTCGCAGCCCTTCGGCCAGCGGCTCGGCAATCGCTTCTTCGTCCTCGACGACGAGCACGCGCATGACCCCATCCTGACGCACGCACGTGCCCCGCCGGCCGGCTTTGCCGAATCTTTGCCGTCGCTTGGCAAACCCTTGCCGGGTGCTTGCCCACGCGTTACGCGGCTCGGCCTACCGTCGAATCGTCCACCACGGAGGTTTCCGATGAAGAAGCGCAATATTCTCGCAGTCGCCTTGCTCCTCGGCCTCGCCGCGGCCTTCGGCGTCATCGCGGCCACCCGTACCGTCGGCATCGGCACGACCGCTCATACTCGCGTTTCCGACACCGCGATCGCCGCGCACTCGAAGAAGCTGAGCGCGGCGGAGCGAGCGCTCCGCCGCGCTCTCAACGACCGGCCGCCCGCCCTGCCCACGGTGCCGGCCGCAAGCCGGTCGGTGCAGACGCAGACCCCTCAGATCGTCTACCACCGACCGGCTCCCCTCATCGTCCTGAAGCACAGTGGCAGCCACGGCGAGCGCGAGGCCGAGCCCGGGCAGGGAGCTGAAGGCCGCGATGACTAGCCACGTCGGGCGGCTCTATGCGCTGGCGATCGCGATCCTCGTCTTCTTCCTGACGTGGACCGCGGTCGCCGCGCGACCCTGGGCAACGACGGCTCAGGCCGATCCGCGGCTGACGGCGCTCGCAGCCCGCGAGCAGCGGGTTCGGACAGAGAGTGCGGCCGTCAGCCGCATCGTCCACCAGCGTTGGGCGGTTTACCAACGGCAGCTCAAGTCGCGGCAGGTGCAAATCGCCGCCGCGAATCGCGCACAGGTCCTCGCCGCAGCGGCGCCGTCCGTGCGCGTGGTGACGCTGCCGCCGCTCACCATCACGAGGACGTCGTGATGCAGCGCCGGGCGTTTCGCGCGATGGGAACGGAGATCGAGCTGTTCGTCGACACGGCGAGCGGAGATACGGCGCTGGTCGAAGCCGAAGCCGAATTCCACCGGCTCGAGTCACTGCTCTCCCGTTTTCGCGACACCTCGGAGCTGTCGCGGCTGAACCGTGACGGTGAGATCGACGGGTCTCCGGACCTCGTGCAGGTGACCGAGCTGGCCCTCCAGGCTCGAGAGCGGACCGGCGGCCGTTTCGATCCGACCGTCCACGAGGCCCTCGTCGGAGCGGGTTACGACCGTTCGTTCGAGCTCCTGCCTGCGGAAGGCGGCGAGAGTCGGGCGGCACGCTGCGGCGGCACCGTGACGGTCTGCGGGCATCACATCGAGCTCGAGCCCGGCTTCAAGCTCGACCTCGGCGGCATCGGCAAGGGCTACGCGGCCGAGCAGGCTGCAACAGTGCTCGCCGCCGCCGGACCGTGTCTCGTGAACGCCGGCGGCGACGTCGCCGTCCGCGCGGGCGCGTGGCCCGTGGGCGTGCAGACGTCCACGGGGACACTCACGCTCGAGCTCTCGAGTGGTGCCCTGGCGACCTCGGGCCGAGACCGGCGGCGCTGGCGCCGCGACGGCCGAGAGCTCCACCACCTCATCGACCCGGCAACGGGGACGTCGGCCGACGGAGATCTCCTCCGTGTGACAGTGGTCGGCAACGACGCGATCGAGGCCGAGATCTGGGCAAAGGCGCTCTTCCTCGCGGGCGCCGGCGCGGCCGAGGCAGAGGCGAACGCGCTCGGCCTGCCCTGCGTCATCGTTGCCACCGACGGTCGCACAACAACGGCGGGAGGCTTGCAGTGAAGGATCCGACCTTCTGGCTCCTGGCGCGTGCGAGTGGGCTGACCGCGTACGTGCTGCTCACACTCTCGGTGCTCGCCGGCCTGGCGGTGAAGTCGCGACCGTTCGGTCCGGCAGTCAGAGCGGCCTCTGCGACGGACACGCACAGGTTTCTTTCGCTGCTCGCGCTGGGCGCGATCGCCCTGCACGGGATCACGCTCGTGCTCGACCAGACAGTGCACATCGGTCTCGCAGCCCTCCTCATCCCCGGCCTCGCGAGCTATCGCCCCGTCGCGACGGGGCTCGGCGTCTTCGCGGCAGAGCTCGCGGCTCTCATCGTCGTGTCGTTTCCGCTGCGAAAGCACATCGGCGCCCGCGCCTGGCGTCGCCTGCACTTCACGACGTACGCCGTCTTCGCGGCGGCAACGGCGCACGGGCTCGCAGCGGGAACCGATACGCGTCAGCTCTGGGCCTTCGGGCTCTACCTCGGCGCGGTCTTCGCCGTCGCAGCAGCGACGGCCTGGCGCGCCTTGAACCGTCCAATCCGAGCGAAAGGAGTTTCCCGTGTACCGAATCGTGATCGACCAGTCGCTGTGTAGCGGCTTTGGAGAATGTGTGGACCTCGCGCCGGACGTCTTCGAGCTCGAGAGCGGTGGAAGGGCCTTTGTACGTGTCGGCCAATCCGATGATCCCGCCGTGCTCGACGCCGCGGCAGCCTGCCCGATGGGAGCGATCACCGTCGTGGAGGAGCAGGCCGCCTAAAGAGGCCGTGAGCTAGCGTTGGCCGCGTGAACCGGTTGCTCCTGGTCCTGGCGTTGATCGTCGTCGCCGCGGCAGGCGCGATTGCGGCCAACCTCGCTCTCCTGGACTACGCGACTAAGACCGGAGACCCGGTGGGAAAGCTCACGCCGCGCGCGAATCTTCCGGCGGCACCCGCTCGGGTCCTCCGGCCCGTAACGGGCACGGTCGAGCACACCAGCGGCGACGACTAGAGGGTTGAGTCGTCGAACCAGAAGAAGCCGACAGTGCCGGGGCCGGCATGCGTCCCGACGACCGCACCGAGGGTCGTCACGATCTCCACCTCTGCGTGGGGACGCTCCGCCTGCACCATCTTCTTCAGCTGCTCCGCGCGCTCCGGCGCGTCGGCATGCGCGATCCCGACCTTCAGCGTGGATGTGTCATCGGTCGACGAGGTGAACTCCGACACGAACTCCTGCATCGCTTTCTGATTTCCGCGCACGCGCTTGAGCGGGATCACCTCACGCTTGATCGTAAGGATGGGCTTGACGTGCAACAGCTGTCCGGCCCACGCGCTCGCGCGGCCGATCCGTCCGCCGCGGCGCAGGAACTCGAGCGTGTCGACGGTGAAGATCAGGCCCGCGTCCTCCTTGAAGCGCCGGATCAACTCGTCGATCTCGTCGTCGGTCGTCCCTACGACGAGCCTGCGTTGGATTGCCAGGCCGAGCATGGCGATCCCCGCGGATGCGCTTTCGGAATCGACGACACGCACCTGGTCGCCGAGCTCCGACGCTGCGGTTCTCGCGCTCTGGTATGTCCCGGAGAGCGCCGACGAAAGGTGGAGGGAGTAGATGCGTTCGTAGTCGCTCAGCTCCTCGTACGTTGCGAGGAAGTCGCCGGGCGTGGGCTGTGACGTCGTCGGCAGCTCTTCGGCGGTGCGCAGCCGTGCGTAGAACTCCGCGGGCGTGAGGTCGACGTAGTCGCGATAGCTCTCGTCTCCGAACAGGACGTACAGCGGCACGACGCGCCAGTTCGAGAAACGCTCCGGAGCCTCCGGGAAATCGGCGGTCGAATCGAGGACGATCGCGGTGTTCTCGGCGGTCAGGGTCACTAGGCGGCGCGCCTGATCGCGTCGACGATCTCGTCGAGCTCCTGGTCCTTCGACAGGCACGCAACCGCGCCCGCTTGGTAGAGCGCGTCGACCTCGTGGAAGTTCGCCGACGCCGTCAGGCAGACGACGGCGACGTCAGGCCAGGCCTCGAGCACGGCGATGGTCGCCTGCACGCCGTCGAGCCCCGGCAGCCGGTAGTCCATCAGCACGACGTCCGGCTTGTGCTTGCGCACGACCTCGGCGGCCGACGAGCCGTCGCCGACCGAGGCCACGACCTCGATGTCGGACTGGAGCCCGAGCAGCAGCTCGAGCGCCTCGCGGAACACCTGGTTGTCCTCCACGAGGACTAGGCGAATCGGCTCGGCCATGGGGCCGAAGGTTATTCCGCGGACAGAAGCAGCGGATAGTGGGGCTGCCCGCCGGCCTGAACGTCCAGCTCCAGGTGCGGATGGCGCTCCTGGATCCGTTCGAGGAGGGCATCGAGCTGAGGCTCGTCCGCGCCGGTGAGAAGCGTCATCACGAAGCGAGGCTCCTCGAGGAGGCGCTCGGCAACCGCGGCGGCGACGTCGTCGAAGTCCGGGCCTCCGGCGACAGCCTCGCCGCCGGCGAGGCCGAGCCAGGCGCCTTTGCAAACCGACAGGCCGTTCATCTCCACGTCGCGTGAGGCGATCGTCACCTCGCCGGTCTTCACGTCGTCGACGACCTCGTTCATCGCGGTCGCGTTCTCTGCGGCCGGGCGCTCCGGGTCGAACGCGAGCATCGCGGCCAACCCAGCCGGCAGCGAATCAGTCGGGACAACCGCCACCGGCTTGTCGGCCAGACCGGCGGCCTGCTCGGCGGAGAGGATGACGTTGGAGTTGTTCGGCAGCAGAACGACTTCAGCGGCAGGGATCGATTCGATCGCGTCCATGAGCTCCGCGGTCGACGGGTTCATCGTCTGCCCGCCTTCCACGATCTTCGTCGCGCCGAGACTCTCGAAGAGGCGCCGGTTGCCGTCGCCTGCGACCACGGCCACGACTCCGGTCGTGGACGGCGGAGCATCGGGCACGGCTTCGAGCAGACGCTGCTCGCGCTGCACGGTCTGCTCGTGCATGTTCGCGATCTCGACTCGGTCGATCACGCCGGCACGGGTCCCAATCGCGAGTGCACGGCCGGGATCGTCGGTGTGGACATGGACCTTCAGCGCTTCGGGATCCCCGACGACGAGCAGCGAATCCCCGAGCTCCATGAGCTCTTGCTCGATGCCGGCGCTGTCGAGTTCGTCGCCCTCGATCATGAAGGTCGTGCAGTAGCGGTAGGGCGAGAGCTCGAGGTGAATGGCGTCGATCGTGAGCTCCTCGCGCCGTGTGGGCGCTTCGGGCAGAGGCTGGCCCGCCGCCGTCGCAGCCAGCCCGCGCACGATCTCGAGCAGGCCCGCGCCGCCTGCGTCGACAACCCCAGCCTCGCGCAGCACCTCGAGCTGCTGCGGCGTCCGCTCGACCGCCTCTTCGCCACGCTGGACGAGCCTGGCCAGGAGCTCTGCCTTGGTCAGGCCGTCGTTCTCCGAGCTCTCCCCTTCCTCGGCCATCTCCCGAATGACGGAGAGCATCGTTCCCTCGACCGGCTGGCGCACCGCGCGATACGCAGCGTCGCTCGCCGAGCGAAAGGCGGCCGCGAGCACGCGCGTGTCCACCTCGCCGTTCGTGCGGAGCGTTTCGGCCGCACCCCGGATGATCTGCGAGAGGATGACTCCCGAGTTGCCGCGCGCTCCCATCAGCGCAGCGCGAGTGACCTCCTTGACGAGGCCCGCGCGATCCTCGGTCGTGGAACGGTCGAGCTCGTCGACCACTGCGCGCGCCGTCATCGTGAGGTTCGTCCCCGTGTCGCCGTCGGGCACGGGATAGACGTTGAGATCGTCGATGCGCTCCCGGTTGCGCTCGAGCGAAACGAGTGCGCCGTGCGCGAGCTCCTGCACCCGTTCGCGGTCGCTCATATTGTCGACCTCTTGACGTCTTGGATGCGCACGTCGACCTCGGCCACGGAAAGTCCTGTGAGGCGCTCGACCTCGTACTGCACGCGGTTCCGCAGCGTCGACGCCACCTCGGCGAGATTCAGCCCGTACTCGACGACCACGTGAAGCTCGATGGTGACGCCGTCGTCCGCGCTGCCGCCGACCGTGATCCCCTGGCGCAGCCGGTCGCGCGTCAGCAGCTTCTCGCGCGGAGTGCGCGCCGCCATCCCGACGACGCCGTAGGCCTCGGCCGCGACGCGGCCGACGATATGAGCCACCGCCTCGTGGGAGATCGAGATCCGTCCCAGCGGAGACGACAGCGAAGGAGCTGCCTCCACGGCCGGATTAGACCACGACGAGCCGCAGGAAGTTGCTGCTCAGATGGCCTTCTGCACCTTGCCGCCCTTGAGGCAGCGGGTGCAGACGTATGCCCGGGTCGCCTTACCCTTGAGGAGCACGCGGACGCGCTGGAGGTTCGGGTTGAAGCGGCGCTTGGTCGCGACCATCGAGTGGCTCCGGTTGTTACCGAAGCCGGGCTTCTTCCCACAGACTGCGCAGACCTTGGACATCGGCCGGGCAGTGTAGCCGAGAGCGCGAAACGGCCCGGGGTCAGACCCCTGCAGTTCGGGACGCGCTCCTAAAGGCTGGGGTCAGACCCTTGCAGTTTGGGACCTGGCCCGAACCGCGAGTTAGCGGGAGGCCGAGGCTCGCAGCTGCGCGAACGCGTCCGCCATCTCCAGCGCAGTGCGCACCGCTTCCGCGCCCTTCGAGACTCGGGCCTCGGCCTGTTCGATCATGTCCACCGTCAGGACCCCGAACGCAACGGGGACACCCGTCTCGAGCGCCGCCAACTGGAGGCCGCTCGCTGCTTCGGAGGCGATGAACTCGAAGTGCGGCGTCTCACCGCGGACGATGCAGCCCAACGCCACCACACACGCGAAGCGGCGCGTCTTGGCGAGCGCCATCGCCGCGAGCGGCAGCTCGAAGGCGCCGGGAACCGGCATGACCGTGATCGCCTCGCGACGCACGCCGGCCTCGTCGAGCTCTTCTAGCGCCGACTCGAGCAGCTTGTTCGTGATCTCGCCGTTGAACCGCGCGGCGACAATCGCGACGCCACGCCGGGTCCCGTCGGGCTCTCCCTCGATCACGTTGACGTCGTCCGGGATGTCGAGCTCGCCGTAGGCATGCTGCTGCTCGTCCGGCGTGCGCAGCTGCGGCAACTCGTCCTCCTCCTCGGCGTCCTCGACGGGAAGCTCCTCGTCGAGCTCCTCCGGCTCCTCCTCGACCTCGTCGTCCTCGAGTTCGTCCAGCTTCGCCGGTTCGCCCGGCCAGCGCTCGCTCATTCGCCCTCCAGGGGCTCGTACTTCAGGTCCTGGTGATGAAGCTTGTGGCCGAGCTTGTCACGTTTCGTAGCCAGATAGCGGGCGTTCTGGGGCGTCGGGGTCGTCTCGATCGGCACCTGCTCGACCACCTCGAGCCCGAAGCCCTCGATCCCGGTGATCTTCTTCGGGTTGTTCGTGAGGATGCGGATCGTCGTCAGGCCGAGCTCGGCGAGGATCTGGTTGCCGATCCCGTAGTCGCGCATGTCCGGCTGGAAGCCGAGCTCGATGTTCGCCTCCACCGTGTCGTAGCCGTTCTCCTGCAGCTCGTAGGCGCGCAGCTTGTTGAGGAGGCCGATGCCACGCCCCTCCTGCGCCATGTAGAGCAGCACGCCGCACTCCTCGTACGCAATCCGCTCGAGCGCCTGCTCGAGCTGCTCACCGCAGTCGCAGCGCAACGAGTGGAAGACGTCGCCCGTCAGGCACTCGGAGTGCACGCGCACGAGCACGTTCTCGGCGCCCTCGACGTCGCCCTTCACGAGCGCGACGTGGTGCTTGCCGGTGAGCGTCTCGCGGAACGCGACCGCGGTGAAGTCGCCGTACGCGGTCGGCATCGCCACGGTGGTCATGCGCTCGACGAGCCGCTCGTGCCGCCGCCGGTACTCGATCAGATCCGCGACGGTGATCAGCTTCAGCCCGTGGCGCTCGCAGTACGGGATCAGATCAGGGACGCGTGCCATCGTGCCGTCCCCGTTCATGATCTCGCAGACGACACCCGCGGGAATCAAACCTGCAAGCCGGGCGAGGTCGACAGCCGCCTCGGTCTGCCCTGCGCGCGCCAGCACGCCGCCTTCGCGGGCGCGGAGCGGGAAGACGTGGCCCGGCTGCACGAGATCGTCGGGCTTCGCGTCCGGGTCGACGGCTACCTGGATCGTGCGCGAGCGGTCGGGCGCGGAGATTCCAGTGGTCACACCCTCGCGCGCCTCGACGGAGACAGTGAACGCGGTGCCGTACGGCGTCTCGTTTCGTTCCGTCATCTGGCGCAGGCCGAGCTCGTCGCAGCGGTCCTCGGTGAGGCAGAGGCAGATCAGCCCGCGCGCCTCTTTGGTCATGAAGTTCACGGCCTCGGGGGTGGCGAACTGGGCGGCGATCGTCAGGTCACCCTCGTTCTCGCGGTCGGCCGCGTCGACGACCACCACGAACTTGCCCTGGCGGATGTCCTCGATCGCCTCTTCGACGGTGGCGAAGGCGCTCTTTTCCTCGACTTTCATTCCGAGGATCGTAGCCCCGGGAGGAGCCGCTCCACGTACTTCGCCAGGACGTCGGTCTCGAGGTTGACCTTGTCGCCGGGCGACAGAGCGCCGAGCGTCGTCGCCGCAAGCGTGTGCTGTACGAGCGCAACGGCAAAGCCGCCCCCGTCCAGCTCTGCAACCGTCAGCGAGACCCCCTCGACCGTGATCGATCCCTTCTCGACGAGGTAACGCAGTAGCTCGGGCTCGACGTCGATCCAGACACGCTTGCCGTCACCCTCGGGGTCGACGGAGCGCACGCTGCCGACACCGTCGACGTGGCCCTGGACGTAGTGGCCGCCGAGCGGATCGCCCGCCCGCAGCGCGGGCTCGAGGTTCACCTGCGTCCCGAAGAGCTTCGCGCGACTCAGCGTCTCGACCATCACGTCGAACGCCAGGGTCCCGTTCTGCGCTTCGGTGACAGTCAGGCAGACGCCGTCCACGGCGACGGAGTCTCCGATCTCGGCTTCGATCCCGCTCTCGACAACGAGTCGGCCTCCGTCGAAGGAAGCCACGCGGCCGCGCTCCTGGACGATCCCGGTGAACACGGACCCAATTGTGGCGGTTAGCGCTTAGGGCTCGTGGACATAGCCGCTGAGCAAGAGGTCGTCACCGACTTGCTCGGCCCTCAAACGCCGCAGCTCTGCCGGTGCGGGCAGCTCAGGCGCGAACGACGGACCGCTGCCGGCGATCCGCGGCGCGACGAACAGCAGGACCTTGTCGACGAGATCCGCGCGCAGGAACGACGCGGCAAGGGTTGGCCCGCCCTCCAGCAGGATCGACTGCACTCCCTCCACGGCAAGAGCCGCCAGCTCGTCCTCCAGCGGACCGGTGCGCAACTCCAGCTCGGACCCGTCCGGAAGCGGCCCGCGGCCGAACGCGAGCCGGCGCGGCTGGGAGCGACTTAATGGCTCAGAGCCACTAAGTCCCCGCGCGGTCAGCTGCGGCTCGTCTGCGCGCACCGTCCCCATCCCGACCGCGACCGCGTCGACCTGCGCACGCAGCTCGTGCACCCGTCGCCGCGACTCCTCGCCGGTGACCCAGCGCGTCCCGGAAACCGCCACACGCCCGTCGAGGGTCAGCGCGAGCTTGAGGATCACGAACGGGCGCTTGGCGGCGACCCAAACGCGCCACGCCTCGTTCTGGGCGCGCGCGGCGGCCAAGTCTGCGTGCTCCGTCTCGACACCGGCAGCGCGCAGCACGTCGAGCCCGCCGCCCGCCTCGGGATTTGGATCGAGCGAGCCGGCGACGATCTTCGCCACTCCGGCGGCGAGCACCGCGTCTGTGCACGGCGGCGTCGATCCGTGATGCGCGCACGGCTCCATCGTGACAAACAGCGTTGCCCCCCTCGCGCGCTCACCGGCCACCTCGAGCGCGATCACCTCTGCATGCGCCTCGCCCTTGCGCTGATGCCAGCCCTCGCCGACCACCTCGCCGTCGCGGACAACGACCGCGCCGACGACCGGATTCGGATGCGTGATGCCGCGCCCGCGCTCCGCGAGCTCGAGCGCGCGTTCGAGACTCATTGGGCAGCTTCTGCCCAATGAGCGAGGGAAGGGGCAGCGGGGGAAACCGTGAGGTTTCCCCTCTTGTTCTCCTCGGCCCACGCGGCGATCTCAGCGGCGCGGGGGCCGAGGCGATCCCTAAAGAAGGGAGCTCGTGAGGGAAACATGGTTTCCCTCACGAGAGCGAGCCGCAGGCGAGCGACGCTCATGTCAGCTCTTGGACGAGCCGGCGGTGGGCGCGCGGCAGGTCCTCGCGCCCGAAGATCGACGTGCCCGCCACGAAGAGCGATGCACCGGCGTCGCGCACCGACTTGATGTTCTCCGGCCCGATGCCGCCGTCGACCTGGACGTGCACCTCAGGCGGCAATACCGACCGCACGGTGCGAATCCGGTCGAGCGCCTCCGGCATGAACTCCTGGCCCGAGTACCCCGGTTCGATGCTCATGCAGAGCACGATGTCGACGCGCGACGAGATCGCTGCGTGTACTGCGTACGCCGCGCTCGTCTCCGGCTTGAACGAGAGGCCGACCTGCAGGTCGAGCGCACGCGCTGCAAGCACGACGGACGCCAGGTCGGGACACGCCTCGTAGTGCACCGTGACGCTGTCGCCGCCCGCCTTCTTGATCGAGGCGAAGTGCTTCTCGGGCGTCTCCGTCATCAGGTGACAGTCGACGTACGCGCCACCAGCGTGAATGATCGGTGCGATCCACTGGAGGACGATCGGGCCCATCGTGATCGGCTCGACGAAGTGGCCGTCGCCGACGTCGAAGTGGAAGACGCGCACGCCCGCGCGCAGGAGCACGTCGATCTGCTCGCCGAGGCGCGAGAAGTCGGCCGCGTAGAGCGACGGCTCGACCTCCACTGTTCTGATCCAGTCGTTCCAGCCCATGCTCGCGAGTCTAGGTTCTGAGGCGGGCGATGAAGAAGCCTGCGGTGCCGTGCACGTGCGGCTGCGTGAGCAGGAACTCGGGCCGGCGCGGATGCCGGAACTGGGGCCACTCGTCCCCGAGCGGCTCGACCTGTAGGCCGGAGGCGTCGACGATCGCCTCGTTCTCCTCGGGGTTCAGCGTGCAGACGGAGTAGACGATCGTCCCGCCCGGCTTGGCACGCTCCGCCGCAACCCGCAGGAGCTCCGCCTGGAGCTCGGGCAGCGGCCGCGACCGCCAGCGCAGGTCGGGCCGTGCGGCGAGCACGCCGAGACCGGAACACGGCGCGTCGACGAGCACGCGGTCGAAGCCCGTGAGCTCCGGTGGGAGCTTCGTCGCGTCGGCGTTCAGGACCGTGACGTTGTCCGCGCCCAGCAGCCGGCAGTTCTCCTCGAGCTCGCGGGCTCGGCCGGGATGGAGCTCGACCGCGACCACGTCGCCCTCGAGCTGCGTCGCCTTGCCACCCGGAGCGGCACAGAGATCGAGCGTCCCCTCTCTGGGCTGTGACCCGACGACGAGCCCGGCAAGCTGGGAGCCGCGGCTCTGCGGCCAGATCAGGCCTGCATGGAGCGCGTCCTCGTCGACGCGCTCGACATGCAACGCATCCGGCAGGTCCGGGTCGGGCCGCCCTTCGACCTGTCCGGGCTTCCGGCGGTTCAGGCGGACGACCCGCTCGGGCGGCTCGTTCTGCGCGCGCATCAGAGCGAGCGCCTCCTCCTCACCGAGCTCCTCCCACCACAGCTCGGCGACCCAGTCGGGGTAGGAGTGCTTGAGCGCCGCGGCGTGCGGATTGTCCTCGGGCAATGCGGCGAGCAAAGGCGCCAGGCCTTCGGATAGCCGACGCATGACGGCGTTCGTGAACGGGACGGCCCGCTCGAGGCGTGCGGAGCGAACGAGCTCGACCGTCTCGTTCACAGCCGCGTGCGGCGGCACGTCCGTGTAGCCGAGTTGATACGCCCCGAGCCGTAGCGCGGCACGCACGGGCGGGTCGAGC
>JBGPYI010000017.1:0-16105 GCA_041493175.1 Gaiellaceae bacterium
GACGATCCGCTTCCCGAGGAAGAGGTCGAGGTCTCGCTGCGCTCGCAGGCGCTGACCGCTGCACTGCTTTCGCTGCAGGAGCGTGAGCGGCAGGTGCTCGTCCTCCGCTACGGCCTCGACGATTCGGAGCCGAAGACGCTCGAGGAGATCGGGCGTCGCCTTGGTCTCACCCGCGAGCGGGTCAGGCAGATCGAATTGGAGTCGCTCAGGCGCCTGTCGACGCTGCGCGAGATGCAGTCCGTAACGGCGTAGCGCCGAGCGCGGACCCGTCGAACAACTGCAGCGCACGGTCGCCGAGGCGTTGCTCTGCGAGCGCGTAGGCCTCGTCGAGCTGTGCCGGCCGGGTCGTGCGGTGCCCGTCGGAAGCGACGAGCCTGCCCAGGGATCGTTCGAGCAGCGACCAGCCCAGCTCTTCGGGCTCAGGCCCGTGGCGGCCGGTCAGCGACGTCGCGTTGACCTGCAGCATCCAGCCGCGCGCCGCGAGCTCGTCCGCGATCGACGGATCCTCCAACACCGCTTCGGTGCGCTCGGGATGCGCGATGACCGGTCGCAGTCCAGCTGCTTCGACATGCTCCGCGAGTGCGAACAGGAGGTCGGGCGGGCCCGAGAACGGCACCTCCATCAGGACACAGTCGGTTCCTTCGAGGAGGTAGCGGTGCGGGTCCTCCTCCAGGAGCGCCGCGGTCGGCGTCAGCTCGAAGCCGAGCCGGAGCTCGAGTCCTGCGTGTGGGCGCATCCGCTCGTAGGCCTCGCGGATCTCCGCCTCGCGCTCACTGCTCAGGGTGAGGTACGGCCAGACGTGAGGCGTCGCGAACAGGATCGCGGTTCCGTGCTGCGCCGCACTTCGGCACAGTGCCAGTCCGTCTTGGATCGTCGCGGCCCCGTCGTCACCGGACGGGACGACATGGGAGTGGCAGTCGACGAAGCGACGATCCATCTCCTTAGTAGTACCTGCTAGGTACGAAGGTAGAGCTCGAGATCGGGCGCGACAGCCCGCAGCTCGCGCAGGGCACGTGATTCGAGCTGGCGCACGCGCTCGCGTGTGATGCCGAGCCCCGCTCCGACCTCTTCCAGCGTCTGCGGCGTCTCTCCGTTCAAGCCGAAGCGGAGCGAAAGCACACGGCGCATGCGGGGGTTCAACAGGAGGAGCGCCTCGGCCAGTTCACTACGGCGGAGCTTCTTCGAGGTCGACTCATCCGGTCGTTCCGAATGAACGTCTTCGATCAGGTCGGCGTACATGCTCTCGCCGTCGCCGACCGGCGTCTCGAGGCTGACGGGATCCTCGACGAGATCGAGGAGCTCCCGGACGCGCTTCTCCGGAAAGCCGCTCTCCTTCGCGAGCTCCTTCTCCGTGGGCTCGCGGTTGTGCTTCTGGGCAAGTTGGCGGCGCGCGCGCATGAGCCTGCGAACCTGGTCCGCGACGTGGACCGGCAGCCGGATCGTTCGGCCCTGGTCGGCGAGCGCGCGCGTCACTGCCTGGCGGATCCACCAGGTCGCGTACGTCGAGAGCTTGTAGCCGAGCTTGTAGTCGAACTTCTCCACTGCGCGGATCAGTCCGAGGTTCCCCTCCTGGATCAGATCCAGAAGCGGCACGCCGGCCTTTGTGTAGTTGCGGGTGATCGACATGACGAGCCGAAGGTTCGACTCGATCAGCTTCTTCTTGGCCTCCTCGTCGCCCTCGTCCTTGCGCCGGGCGAGCTCGCGCTCTTCAGCCGGTGTCAGGAGGGGCCCGTCGCCGATCGCGCGCACGTACAGCTTGAGCGGGTCCTGGGTCGCCTCGGCCTTGGCCGCTGGCGGGGGGGTGTCGTCCTCCCCGTCCTCAGGCTCCTCGGCCTCGGCGGCGTCCTCTGCCTCTTCGGCTTCGTTCTCCTCTGCCTCTTCGACTTCGGGAACGAGTTCGAGCCGCGGCTCGACCGCAGGGTCCGTGGGCACGTCGGGGAGCGGCCGCATGCGAGGGGTATCGGCGTGCCTGTTAGGACTCTTGAGCCGCTCGTCAACCCTCAGGAGAGGGATAGGTCCTGGGCGGCGACTCGGCGCCGCCCAGAGGCCACGTGGGCTTTGCCCGCGTAGCCGTGTGACGGACATCTCTCGATGAGCTTTCACGAGAACCCTCGAACCGGTGTCCACTAACAAGGACCCCAGCCGATGCGTCTAGAAAGATAGAGCGACCAAAGGGTCGCTTCGCCTTTTCAGACACTTTGTGCGGAATCGCCGGATATAGCCTCGCTCCCGACAGCAGCGTCGAGCGTACTGTCGCGGCGCGTGCCCTCCTGACCGGGATCGCGGAACGAGGCGCCGACGCCGTGGGCTATGCGTACCGCAGACCTGGAGCGCCGATCGCCGTGCACAAGCAGCGTTCGGGGGCGACTGCCCTGCTCGAGCGGATCAGCGTCCCCGAGGAAGCGACGAAGCTCCTCGTCCACGTGCGCGACTTCACCAAGGGCCACCCCAGTCTCGCCGCCAACAACCATCCGGTCCGTCACGGCGCCGTCGTGGGAATCCACAACGGGATCATCAAGAATGACGACGAGCTCTTCGCACAGCACCGAATCGCGCGCGCCGAGCCCGAGATGACGGTCGACTCCGAGATCATCTTCGCGCTCGCCGAGCTTTCGCGCGGCCGGACGGTCGAGGCTCTCCAGCAGCTCTACGGCTCGATGGCGACGGCGTGGCTCGACGAGGGCCGCTCGGAGCTGCTCCTGGCACGCGGCCTGGGCCGGCCGCTGTGGGTGGGCCACACGAAGAACGAGCTCTTCTTCGCCTCGACTCGTGTCGCGCTCGAGCTCGTCGAGGCCTACGTCGGGATCAAGCTGCGCAAGAGCGAACTGCCGGAAGGCACGGTCGTCGCCGTCGAAAGCGGCAAGATCGTCACCCGCGAATCGTTTCAGCCGGATCGCTCCTTCGAGGAGGAGCCGCTGCCGGCGGTTCGCGCACCGCACGAGGGTCGCTCTTGCCTCGAGCGCCTCGCGCGACTCCACGCCGCAGCTGCCTGACGCATAAGAACTCGCTCAATGATGCGGCGTTCGTCGACTAGCTGAGCTGTCCGTCGGAGCCGACCCGCACGCCCTCCTCGTCGAGGCGCTCCTTGATCAGGAACTGGAACGTCGACCACGCCCCGCGGCGTGCATCGAACATCCGGTACACCTGCCACTCGGTCAGCAGGCCGTCTTCCTTCCTGCGCGCGGCCGCCCAGTCCGCGAACTTCGGCAGTCGTTTGAGCTTCCGCGCGAGCGCGACTCCCTGCTCGACCGCGCGCTCGAGCCGCTCCTCGCCGATCGGGACGTCGAAGCCGGCTTCGCGCAACGCCTCTGCGAGGGAACCGAAGGTGTGCCAGTACAGCGACTTCGAGGGCATCGACCCGCGTCTGGCGTCGAGATCCTTTGCGGTCGGCACGCGGCCGAGCTCCTCCCCTAGCTCGCGCAGGAGGCCCACCAGCTCCTCGCGTGTGGCGAAGCGACGGGGAACGAGGCCGGCCTCGCGCTTCGCCGCGTTCCAGCTGCCGAAGTGCTCGATGACCGTCTGCGGGTGAACGGCCGTGTCGGGGTCTGTCGCGAACTCGCGCATCGTCGGCGAGCGGCCCAGCCGCCCGGCAGACGCGCGTAGCTCCTCGAGGATCTGATCGTTCGAGTAACGCTTGCGGATTCCGGCCTGGAACGAGGCGAGCGCGTCGGGGTCGATCTTCGCGACCGCCCTGAAGGGCGGCTTGCGGGCCATGCCAAGAAGGATAGAGCGTTCTGGAAAGAACGCAAGTCAAGGCTTGAGGGGCCGGAGGCGCCGGCTCGGCGGTGCGGGCTTTGCCCGTGCGGCCGGTCAACGGGCGCAGATGGATCGCAAGCGCTGGAAGGTCTAAGACCAGGACAGCCCAGACCCTGGGGAGGTCTCTAGGAGGCTACGGCGGAGAGGCGGGCGCGGTCAGCGTCGCTCTTGAGGCTCTCGAGCGGCAGGATCCGCTCGAGGGCGCTGACGCAGCGCGGGCAGAACTGGGTCCCGGCCGCTCGGCGAAGCTCCTGCAGAGCCTCCGCGGCGGGCCGGGCCGCGCGGTAGATGCGGGTCGTCAGCATCGAGTCCAGCGCGTCGGCCACGTGGATGATGCGGGCGCCGAGCGGGATGTCGTCCCCTTGCAGGCGGTCCGGATACCCCGTCCCGTCGAAGCGCTCGTGGTGGTGGCGGATGGCCGGCACGGCGTCGTTGAGGAAGCCGAGGCGGTCGATGATGCGCGCCCCCTCCTCTGCATGTCGTTGCATCAGCGACCACTCGTCGGGCGTGAGGCTCGCCGGCTTCAGGAGGATGGCGTCGGGGATGCCGAGCTTGCCGATGTCGTGGAAGAGGGCCGCGTGCCCGAGCAGGTCGAGCTCTGCGTGCGAGAGCCCGATCTCCCGGCCGATTGCGAGCGCGAGCTGCTGGACGCGGCGCGAGTGACCGGCCGTGTAGGAGTCCCGCGCGTCCACCGTCGCCGAGAGAGATTCCATCGCTGCCGTGGAGCGCTCCTTTAGCAGCTTGTTCGCCAACTCGAGCGAGACGTTCTGCGACTGGATCGTCTCGGCAGCCTGGCGGAGCTTCTGCGCGCTGCGCTGCGTGTGCTTGAGGTACGCCTCCTGCGTCTTGCGCATCAGCAGGAGCGGAACCGCGAACACCGCGAGCGCGAGCAGGTGGACCGCCTCGTACGCAAGGGCCATCACGCCGCCGATGAAGCCGTAGACGAGGTAGTGCGGCAGCAGCCACGCGAAGCGCTCCTTGAAGACCGACCACCAACCCTCGTGCCCCTGAAGGGCGAGGGCGAGCGAGACGAGGCCCATGTTGACGACGAAGTAGGCCGTGCCGGCGAGCAGGCCCAGGCCGGAGGCGGCGAGCTCGTGCGCGGTGCCACTCGGGAAGAAGGCGGCGATCTTGAACACGCTCGCCGCAGCGAGCGACGCCAGCGTCAGTGCGCCCACGTTGAAGAGCACGTTGTGCAGCGGCGCGCGCCGCGCACTCCACTCGACCGCGACGCTCGCGAGCGCGAGTGGGAGCGCCGCGCGAAAGCCGAAGAGCGAGGCGGCTGCGAGACAGCCCACGGCGCTGACCGAGAGCACCGCCGATCCTTCGTCCGCCTCGAGCGCGAGAGCCTGCCCCACTCCGACAAGGCCGACCACGGTCAGCAGGCCCAGCAGGTCCGTCGAGGTCCAGGTAAAGGCAAGGCCGACGACGCCCGCCCCCACGCCGACTGCACTGACGAGGCCGACGATCAGGCTCAGCCGGCGATCGAGCGAGAGGAAGCGCGGCCCGTGGACCGCGTGCGGGCGTGGATGGCGCAGCTCTCGGCGCTCCTCCAGGGGCTGTACCTGCACCGCGCCCGGGATTGGCGCGTGATGGTCTCCGTCCTCGGGAACGGCGATTAGGCGTGTCGAGCGATCCGCGGGTACGAGCAGTGGCTCGGAGCTCGCGCCGAGGACGCGGTTTCGTCCCTGCAGCTTGGCGCGGTACACGGCGAGGTCAGCCTGGTGGATGAGCTCGTTCGCGTCGGTGCCGTCCTTCGGGAAGCCGGCGACTCCGATCGAGACGGTCGCACGGATCGGCTCGCTCGAGGTCTCGACGTCGAACGTGCGCTCGGCGACGGCACGGCGGATCCGTTCCGCGATCTCGAGTGCCTGATCGGGAGGCGTCTCCGGCAGGAGGATCGAGAACTCCTCCCCGCCGAAGCGCGCAGGGACGTCGTAATGCCGGAGCTGCGCGCGGAAGACTTCTGCGATCCCCTTCAGCACGGCGTCGCCTGCGAGGTGACCGTAGGTGTTGTTGATGTCGCGCAGGAGGTCGAGGTCGGCCATGATCAGCGACATCGGGCGCTCGAAGCGGCGGGCGCGGCCGATTTCCTCAGCGAGTGCGGCGGCGAAGTGTCGCGCGTTGAAGAGCCCGGTCTTCGGATCGACGCGCGCCTCCGCCTGCAGTGCCGGAACGCTCAGCGAGCGGTGGATCAGGAACAGCGGGGTGAGTGCAAACGGGACGAGCCACGGGTTCGTCTCCCAGAAGGCGTAGACGGCGACGCCCAGCGCCGCGAGCACAAGGTCGGTGGCGACGTACTCGGCGTCGAAAAGCCCCGTCTCGCGCAGCGTGAAGCCACGCGCGAGCCTCAGCATCACCGCCAGCAGGACGTGATTGACCGCGACGAAGACGATGCAGGCCGCGAGGCCGGCCAGCGAGAGCCGCAGCGCGTTGTTCGCGATCCCCGCGTGCTCGAGGAGCAGCCACCGGCCGATGAACCAGGCTGCCATGGCCGAGAGCGAGTAGTCGAGGATGTTGAAGGTCTGCAGGTACCAGCGGTAGCGCATCTTCAGCCACTCCGGCACCATCTGGACGACCGCGACGAGCACGAGTAGCTCCGGCGGCAGGATCAGCGCGGCCGGAATCAGGAAGACGATGTCGGTGTGGTACGCCTGGTCGGCCGGCGTGCGGACGACGAACAGACGGGCGATGGCGGCTGCCGAGGCGAGGATGAGGAACGCCGGCCACTGGTGCGTCGTCTGGAGCCGGCCGATGAACGGCAGCGTGACCGCAAGAGCCGTGATCGCGACCGCGATGAAGTAGATCCGTGCATTCCGGGGCAGCGCCCCGTCTCGCCCCGGGCCGGGCTCGGCGACGAGCGCCGTGTCGGTGGGCATTGCGTTCATGCCCTAGTGCGGTCCTTCATCGGAGGGTTCTCCTTCGCCACGCTTCGAACGGTGGGCCGCAGACAGGAAGCCCACCGCGGAACGTAGAAGGGGGTCGACAGGGGGGCATCCCCCGTTCGGGGAACACTCGATCGGTTCCCCCGAACGGGGGACCCCGGGTGCCGGCATGCGGTTACGGATCCAGCGTGCCTGCGAGGATGGCCGCGAGCTCGAACTCGTCGATGGCGCCTGCGTAAGGAGCCGGCTGCTCGTCGCCCGCGTTGTCCGCCCACGACGCGCTGGCGAGGCTCAGATCGGCCCAGGAGGCCGCTGCGGTGGCGGTGTCGGCCCAGGAGGCCGAAGCCCAGCTGGCGTCGCTCCAGGAGGCATCCGCCCAGCTCGCGGCCGACCAGGACGCTGTAGCCCACGAGGCGTCGGCCCAGGATGCATCCGCCCAGGAGGCGTCGCTCTTGGCCTTGGCCGCCCAGCTCGCGGCGTCGAAGACGGGGGCTCCGCTGACCGGGTCGGTGACGATGAAGGCGCTGAGCGCGCGGTTCGGGTTCGGGGGATTCTGGATCTCGACCGAGCGCGTTGCGTTGACCTCGCCAACGCCCTCCGACATGTCGGAAGCCCGCGGCATCGGCTTCGTGCCGAGCATCAGCGCGCCCTTGACCTGGTCGGGCGTGTATTCGGGATGCCTGCCGAGGATCAGCGCCGAGACGCCGCTCACGATCGGTGCCGCGAACGAGGTGCCGGAAAGCTCCATGTAGCCGGGTTCGACGACGTGATCGGCGCGCTCGGAGTAGAGCGTGGAGGTCACCGGAACCGGGCCGACCAGGTAGCGTCCGGGAGCGGCGAGGTCAGGCTTTGCGAAGCCGTCGAGCGTGTAGCCGTACGCCGACCACGGCGCCGCGACGTCGTCGTTCGTCGACACGGACTTGCCGGTGTCGCTCGCGCCGACGGTGATCACGAAGGGGTCGTTGCCGGGAGCGAACGGAACACCGCTCGGGCCGTTCGGGCTGCCGTAGTTGCCGGCGGCCGCCACGACGACGACGTTGTTGAACCAGAGCTTCTCGACCGCCTTATCGAGCGGGTCGTAGATGAAGCTGTTCGCGACCGACGAGTGGAGGGAGAAGTTCGCGACGCGGATCCCGTACTTCGCCTTGTTCGCGAGGATCCAGTCCGCGGCGGCGATGACGTCACTCGTCTTCGCCATGCCCTGGTCGTCCATCACGTCGAGGGAGACGATCTTTGCGCCGGGTGCGGCGCCACTCTTCCCCTGCATGTCGCCCGCGGCGATGCCGGCCACGAAGGTGCCGTGGCCGCGGCCGTCGCCGGGCGAGTTGCCGGAGAGCGAGCTGAGATTGACGTTCGCGACGATGCGGCCGGCGAACTCGGGCCGGGTGGCGTCGATGCCGGAATCGACAACCGCGATTGTCGCGGCAGGTGCGGCCGGAGTTGAGCCGTTGGCCCAGTACTTCTGGACACCCGTGACGAACGGCCACTTCTCGTTGGTCGGCGCAACAGCAGAGAGGCGCACGCGCGCATCGGCCGTGATCGCAGTCACGTGCTTGTCGGCAGCGACAGCGAGGATCTGCGCGCCGGCCAGGTCGACGGCGACGCCGTCGATGGAGCTAAAGGTTCGGGTCGTCTTGAGGGAGAGGCCGAGGACGTTGGCGACCGCGTGTGCGGCCTGGTTGCCACCCTTGCCCTGGACGATCACCGAGAACGTGTCGGCAGGGCGGCTCTGAGCCGAGGACAGAAGCCCGGGTGCGACGAACGCCTGAACGCCCTTGGGGCCGGCCCCGGCCGAGGCGCCGAGCGGGACGACCAATGTCAGAACGAGTGTCGCGAGAAGTGCGGTGCGCCGCTTTCCATTCCCCCAGAGCGCGTTCGAGCGCGATCCGGTCCCGCGCTTGCCGCTACCCCAGAGTGCGCTCGCACGCACATCACGCCGATGACCTTCGGTCCTCATCCATCCCCTCTCAGCTGCAGTTGACCCGGGCCGCACGGTAGGTAGCCGCTGGGTGAGGTACCTCACCCTTCTGCGGTAGGGAGCCGCGAAGTTCACCCCTCCGGGGGAGCGGTGGCTCTCGGATAGCCTCCCCCCTGTTTTGCGCGTCCCGTTTCCGCTGGCCGCCGAGATCGCCGTCGCGCGGGCGGCGGGGCGGCTCTCGCGTTTCGCTAGGGCCGGGGGCGGCACGACCGTCCCCGGAAAGCTGCTCTGGAAGCTCGATCCCGGCGCAATCAACCGCCTGGCCGCACGGCTTCCCCTCGGCTCGGCGGTGATCTCGGCGACGAACGGCAAGACGACGACCGCGGCGATGACCGCCAGCATCCTCCGCGAGCGGTTCCGGCTGGCGCACAACAGCTCCGGCGCGAACCTCGTCTCGGGCGTGGCCTCGACGCTGCTGGATGCACGCGCTGCCGAGTTGGGTCTGTTCGAGGTGGACGAGGCGGCGCTGCCCGAAGTGCTCTCGCGCGTCAAACCGAGAGCCGTCTGCCTCGGCAATCTCTTCCGTGACCAGCTCGATCGCTACGGCGAGCTCGAGCACGTCGCGGAGCGGTGGCGCTCGGCCGTGCGGGCGCTGCCGGGCGATGCCGCGCTGGCCGTCAACGGGGACGATCCGCAGGTCGGAGAGCTCGCGCGAGAGCGCCCGAATGCGCTGGTCTTCGGCGTCGACGATCCCTCGGCCGCGCGGGCGTCGCTGCAACATGCCGCGGACTCGAAATACTGCGTCCGCTGTGGAACTCCGTACGACTACGCGGCGGCGTACGTTGGCCATCTCGGGGACTACCGTTGCCCCGCCTGCGGCCACAGCCGCCCGCCGCTCGACGTCGTCGCGCGTGAGATCGAGCTGCACGGGCTCGAGTCGGTGTGCTTCAGGCTCGTCACGCCGTCGGGGACGCCGGTCGTCCGGCTCCGTGTGCCAGGGCTCTACAACGTGTACAACGCGCTTGCCGCCGCGTCGCTCGCTTTGAGTCTCGGCGCGGCGCTGGAAGAGATCGTCTCCGGGCTCGAGTCGTTCAGCGCCGCCTTCGGCCGCTTTGAGCGCATCACGGTCGGCGACCGCGGGCTGCTGATGCTCTTGATCAAGAATCCCGCGGGCGCCAACGAGGCGGTGCGGACGATCGTCGACGGCGGCGCCCCGGCTGTGGCGGTGATTGCCCTGAACGACGCGATTGCGGACGGCCGCGATGTCTCGTGGATCTGGGACGTGGACTTCGAGCCGCTGATCGGTGGTCTCGCGCGGCTCGTCGCAACGGGAGACCGCGCCGCGGAGCTCGCCTTGCGGTTCAAGTACGGGGGATTGGACGCGAACGCGATCGAGGTCGTGCCGTCGCTAGAAGCCGCGCTCGATCGCGGCCTCGAGCTGACGCCGCCCGGGGGCGAGCTCGTGGTCCTTCCGACCTACACGGCGATGCTGGGGTTGCGGCAGATCGTGAGCGCGCGCGGTTTCGTCCGGCCCTACTGGGAGCGCGCGGCGTGAAGATCGTCGTTGGGCATCTGTACCCGGACTACCTGAACATCTACGCGGACCGCGGCAACATCGCTGTGCTGTCGCGCCGCGCGGCGTGGCGCGGGCACGAGCTCGAGGTGCGACCCGTCTCCGTCGGAGAGCCGGTCCATCCGGGTGAGCACGACCTCCTCTACGTCGGCGGTGGCCAGGACCGCGAACAGGCGCTCGTCGCACAGGACTTGCTCGCAAAGGCTGACGGCGTGCGGGCGTCCGTCTCGGAGGGCGCCGCATTGCTCGCGGTCTGCGGCGGCTACCAGCTCCTGGGGCGCTCGTACCGCGACTTCCACGGTGCGGACCTGCCGGGGATCGGCCTGTTCCCCTTCGACACCGTCGCCGGCGATACGCGCATGATCGGCGACGTCCTGCTCGAGTGCGAGCTCGAGCCCGGCGTGCGCCGCACGCTGGCGGGGTTCGAGAACCATGCGGGACGGACGCGCCTGGATCCGGGCGCACAGCCGCTTGGCCGCGTCGTGGCCGGGTTCGGCAACGACGGCGAGAGCGGCTGGGAGGGCTGTCGCGTCGGGCGTGCCGTCGGGACGTACCTGCACGGCCCGCTCTTGCCGCGGAACCCCTGGCTCGCCGACTGGCTGCTCGCCCAGGCGCTCGCGCATCGCCACGGCGAGGCGCCGCCGCTGGAGCCCCTCGCCGATGAGCTCGAAGCCGAGGCGCATGCAGTCTCGGCCCGGCGGGCAGAAACCCGCGGCGGCCGTCGCCGCTGAGCCCGACGAGCCGGGCCCGCTCCAGCCATCTCCGCGCGCACCCCCACCCTCAAAGGGTGGGGAAACGTCCCTCCACCCTCACGACGAGCCTAGTGACGGAAGTCGTCCGAGCGTGCGGCGAGGCTGGGTCGAAAGTGAATCAAGGAGCCCACAGGGCACCGAGGTAGACGGCGGAATCGCCGGGTTGCCAGCGGCTGAGGAAGCGCTGGATCGGCGGGTGCAACACGATGTCGTCGAGATCGCCGACCTCGAACAGGCTGTGCCCGCGCACCGCGGCGTCCTGCGAAGTCACAGCCTCGAGCGATCGCCCACCGAGATCGCCCGCGAAGATGATGTGTACCACGTGCTTCGGCGCGAAGCTGCGCACTGGTGCGATCGAATCGACGATCGCAACCGGCCCTTCCACGGGCAGCTGATCGTCGATGCCGATCTCCTCGGCGAGCTCGCGGTGCAGCGCGTCGACCAGGCTCTCGCCGCCGTTGACGCCGCCGCCGGGCAGGAGCCAGTACTCCTTGCCGGGCTTCTCGTGGCGGCAGAGGAGCACGCGCCCCTTCCAGCGCAGGATCGCCGAGACCCGGATGCGCGGCTCCGTCGTCGTCACGTGGCAGAGGATCCGAACCCGCGCACACCGCGTTCGCTTGACGGAAGCTCGTCCACCTCGACGAGTTCCAACTCTGGGATCGGCAGAACGACGAGCTGCGCGATTCGCATCCCGGGCTCGACGACGAACGGTTCAGTCGCGTCGGTGTTGAGCAGCACGACTCGAAGCTCGCCGCGGTACCCCGAATCCACGAGCCCTGGCGAGTTCACCACCGTGAGCCCGTGGCGGGCCGCGAGCCCCGACCGCGGTTGGACGAAGCCCGCGTAACCCTCCGGGATGGCGACCGCAAGCCCGGTGCCGACGAGTGCGCGCTCGCCGGGCCCGAGCTCGAGGCGCTCGCAGGCGGAGAGGTCCAGCCCTGCGTCTCCAGCGTAGGCGCGGTCGGGAACGACGGCGTCCTCCCGCAGGCGCTGGATCGGCAGCTCGATCAACGCGCGCGCCGCACGGACTCCGAGCGCGCCTCGGCGACGAGATAGCGTGCGAAGCGGCGCACCTCGCGGCGCGGCAGGCGGGCACGAACATAGACGCCGTCCGCCTGGTCCTCGCGCTCATCGATCGGCGCGCCCAGCGCGTAGAGCTCGGCGAGCTTGCCGCCTTCCTCATACGGAAGGAAGAGATGGACGGCTTCGAAGCGATCGGCGAAGCGCTCTGCGATCCGCACGCGCAGCTTGTCGAGGCCTTTGCCCGTCAGGGCGGAGATCTGCACCGCCTCGGGGAATCGGTTCGCGAGCCTGCGGCGGCGCAGAGCGTCGACCGCGTCGATCTTGTTCACCACCACTTCGAGGGGCAGATCGTCGGCGCCGATGTCGTGCAGCACGCCCCTGACCGCCGCTTCCTGTTCGTCGACCCGGTCGTCCGGAGCGGAGGCGTCGACGACGAGGAGGAGGAGATCTGCGACGAGCGTCTCTTCAAGCGTCGCTGCGAAACCCTGTACGAGCTGGGTGGGCAGCCGGCGGATGAAGCCGACCGTGTCCGTTAAGAGATAGCGCCGCCCGCCATGCTCGAACGAGCGCGTCGTGGGGTCCAGCGTCTCGAACAGGCGGTCGTTCACGGAGACGTCCGCCTCGGTCAATGCGTTCAGCAACGTCGACTTGCCGACATTGGTGTAGCCGGCGAGCGCGACCGTCGGCGCCTCTGAGCGCTGACGTTCCTGCCGGCGAACGTCGCGCTGCTTGCTGAGGTCCTTCAGGCGCTGGCGAAGGAGTGTGATCCGGCGGCGCGCGATGCGGCGGTCGGTCTCGAGCTGCGATTCACCGGGTCCGCGGGTCCCGACGCCCGCCCCGAGGGAGCCCATGCCGCCGCCGAGGCGCTCGAGGTGCTTCCACATGCCCCGCATGCGCGGCAGGTTGTACTCGAGCTGCGCCAGCTCGACCTGGAGCTTTCCCTCGGCGCTCCTCGCATGCTGGGCGAAGATGTCGAGGATCAGCTGCGTCCGGTCGACTACCCGCGCCTGGAGAGCGTCCTCGAGCGTGCGCTGCTGGGCAGGATCGAGCTCGTCGTCCACCAGGAGCACCTCGGCGCCGGATTCCTTGTAAGAGCGCTTGAGCTCCTCGAGCTTCCCCTTGCCCAGGTAGGTACGCCGCTCCGGGCGCGGGCGGCGTTGAACCAGCTCTCCGGTCGGCTCGACGAGCGCTGTGTCCGCGAGCTCTCGTAGCTCGGCCAGCTCCGCCTCGGAATCGACTCCTTGGGCCAGCACTGCGACGATGAACCCGCGCTCCAGCGCGGAGTCCGGCTGGCGTTGGGTCACGGACGGATTATGCCGCCAACTCGGCAGAATCCCACCATGGCGCCGGTTCACCTCTCCCCCGCCCTCACGGCGACCGGGACGTATCCCTTCGTGAAGCTCGAAGAGGCGAAGCGGCGGCTTGCCGCACAGGGCCTCGAGCTGGTCGACTTCGGCAAGGGCGATCCCCGGGAGCCCACCGATCCGATGATCAGGCAGGCGCTCGTTGACAGCCTCACGGCGATCTCGACCTATCCGCTCGCCGAGGGACTGCCTGAGCTGCGCGGAGCGATTGCCGGCTGGTGCGCGCGACGCTTCGGGGTCGAGCTCGACCCCGATACCGAGATCGTTCCGACGTACGGCTCGAAGGAGGCGATCTTCCTCCTCGCGCAGATCCTGATCGATCGCGACGGCGGCAGGCGCCTGGTCGTGACGACGGAGCCCGGCTATCCGGTGCCCGACCGCGGCGCCGTATTTGCGGGAGCGGACGTGCTGCAGTTGCCCTTGCTGGAGGAGAACGGTTTCCTGCCGGATCTCGAGGCGGTCGACCCCGCCACGTGGCGGCAGGCGGCGATCGTGTGGATCAACTACCCGAACAATCCGACCGGAGCCGTCGCGCCGCTCGCCTTCCTCGAGCGCCTGGCCGACCTCTCGGCGGAGCACGGGTTCCTGCTGGCATCCGACGAGGCGTACACGGAGCTCTGGTTCGACCTGGCACCGCATTCCGCATTGCAGGCGCGAGGTCGTGGGAACGTAGCGGTGTTCAACACGCTCAGCAAGCGGTCGTCCATGACGGGCTATCGCTCCGGGTTCGTCGCGGCGGACCCGGACCTGATCGCTGCGCTCAAGCAGTTCAGACCGTCGGTCGGTACCGCGCCGCAGGAGTTCGTGCAGCGCGCTTCCGTTGTCGCGTGGAACGACGAAGAGCATGTCGAACGCACGCGTGCGTCTTACCGCCGCAAGCGAGACGCGCTGCTCCCGACACTCGGGCGCAAGGGAATACGCGTAGCCGGCAGTGAGGCGACGATGTTCCTCTGGCTCGGAGTTCCCGCCGGCGAGTCGTCAGAAACGTTTGCCGCCCGTCTGCTCGAGCATGGACTGATCGTCTCGCCCGGAACCTTCTTCGGTCCCGCCGGCGAGGGCTACTGGCGGTTGGCACTCGTTCCCACGGAAGCGGAGTGCCGGCGCGCGGCCGAGATCCTCGAGAAGGTCCTGTGAACGCCGAGCGTGTCGAGGAGGTGATCGCCGCGCTCGACCGCGGTGAGCTGCGGGTCGCGGAGCCGGACGGCGACGACTGGCGCGTGAATCCCGAAGCGCAGGAGGCGATCCTCGAGTACTTCCGGCTGCGGGAGCTCCAGCCACAGGAAGTCGGCCCCTTCGAATACCACGACAAGATTCCGCTCAAGCGGGACTACGCCAAGCTCGGCGTGCGGGTCGTGCCTCCGGCCGTCGCCCGCTACGGCGCGTTTCTCTCGCCGGGAGTCGTGATGATGCCGAGCTACGTGAACATCGGCGCGTGGGTCGGCCCGCGGACGATGGTCGACACGTGGGCGACGGTCGGGTCCGGAGCGCAGATCGGCGCGGACGTGCATCTCGCAGGAGGCGTCGGGATCGGAGGGGTGCTCGAACCGCCGGGCGCACGGCCCGTCATCGTCGAGGACGGCGCGTTCATCGGGTCACGGGCGATCCTGACGGAAGGTGTCCGCGTCGGTGCCGGTGCCGTGGTGGGGCCGAACGTGTCGCTGACGTCGTCGGTTCCGATCATCGACGTGACCGGCAACGATCCCGTCGAGCACCGTGGTTTCGTGCCGCCGCGCGCGATCGTCGTGCCGGGAACGCGGCCGAAGGACTTTCCTGCCGGCACGTATCACCTCGCCTGCGCGCTGATCATCGGCTGGCGCAGCGAGTCGACCGACCTGAAGGTGAGCCTGAACGAAGCGCTGCGCGAGCACGGCCTCGGCGCGTGATACTCGTGCCCCACTCGCAGGGGCACTAGACGAGCTCGACCCGGCAGATCTCCTCGGCCGGACCCGTGAGGCGCGCTCCGCCGTCCGCGTCCAGCTCGACGAGGAGATCCCCGCCCGGAAGGTGGACGTGCACGGGGCTCTCGCACCAGCCGTTGGCGACTGCAGCTGCGGCGGCCGCGACGGAGCTCGTTCCCGACGAAAGCGTCTCGCCTGCTCCGCGTTCCCAGACGCCGACCGTGAGGTCGTGCGGCCCGTCGACACGCACCAGCTGCACGTTGGTGCGCTCGGGGAAACGGGAGTGACGTTCGATGCGCGGGCCGAGCCGGCGCAGCTCGCCGCGCTCGGGTTCGCGCCGGACGACAGCGTGAGGATTGCCAACCGACACGGGCGTGAACTTGACTCGCTCGTCACCAAGGTCGAGCGTCTCCGTCTCTCCTACCTCGACTCTTCCGACGTCGAGCGCGATGTTGCCGTCCGCGCCGATCAGGGCTTCGACCTCCCGGGATCCGACCGAGAGCGCCACGCGCTCTGCACCTGACCTGCGCGCGAGCCAGGCTGCGACGATGCGTACGCCGTTGCCGGAGAGCTCAGCGGTCGAGCCGTCGGGATTCCAGATGCGGACCTCAGCTCGCGCTCCGTCGACGGACGCGACCTCAAGGAGGCCGTCCGACCCGACGCCGTAGTGGTAGTCGCACAGCTGCCGGACGCGGTCCGGCGTCAGCGGTTGCGTGAGCTCAGTCTGCTCGACGAGCAGGTAGTCGTTGCCCAGCGCTTGCCACTTCGACAATTTCATCTGCGATGTCGTCCACGGGACGATCGGCGTTGACGCTAACAAGGCCGGGGATGCGTCGCATCCACTTCCGTTGGTATGCGGCGTAGCGACGCGTGCGGACAACGAGTGCCTCGAGCGCCTCCTCGCGCGAAAGCTCCGCCACCTCGCGGAGGCCGAGC
>JBGPYI010000156.1:0-5825 GCA_041493175.1 Gaiellaceae bacterium
GCGGGATCGCCCCGGAAGTCGGCGCCCATCTTGTCGATCTCGTCGATCAGGATCACGGGGTTCATGGACTCGGCATCGCGGAGATGACGGATGATCGTCCCCGGCATCGCGCCGATGTACGTGCGCCGGTGACCGCGGATCTCCGCCTCGTCGCGCACGCCGCCAACGGACAGGCGGGCGAACTTCCGGCCCAGCGCGCGTGAGATCGACTGGCCGAGCGACGTCTTGCCGACGCCCGGCGGCCCGACGAAGCAGAGGATCGGCCCCGAGGTGTCGTTCTTGAGCTTCGAGACGGCGAGGTGCTCGAGGATCCGCTCCTTCACCTTCTCCAGGTCGAAGTGGTCCTCGTCCAGCACCTGCTTCGCGTTGTCCAGGTCGAGGTTGTCCTCGGTCGTCTTGTTCCACGGGAGCGAGCCGATCCAGTCGAGGTACGTGCGGATGACGCCGTACTCGGCTGCGGCGGTCGGCAGCTTCTCCAGCCGGGCCAGCTCGCGGTCGACCACCTTGCGCACGTCCTCCGGAAGCTCCATCGACTCGAAGGTCGAGCGCAGCTCGGCGATCTCCGCCGCCTCGGGATCGCTCTCGCCGAGCTCGTCCTGGATCGCCTTGAGCTGCTGGCGGAGGAAGAACTCGCGCTGCCCCTTCTCCATCTCTTCCTTGACTTGCGACTGGATCTTGGAGCCGAGCTCGAAGACCTCGAGCTCGCGGTTGAGGATGGCCGAGATCTCTCGCAGCCGCGCCTCGATGTCGGTGAGCTCGAGCAGCCGCTGCTTCTCTTCCGTCTTGAGGCGCAGCGTGGAGGCGACGAGGTTGCAGAGCGAGCTCGGGTCGTCGACGTTCGCGGCGGCGATCTGCAGCTCCTCCGGCAGGTACGGGACGAGGCCGATGACGCGCGCGAACAGATTCTGGACGTTCCTGGTCAGCGCTTCGACCTCGGGCGCCTCCGTGAGCTCGTCCGGCAACTCGACGAACTCGCCCACGAGGTACGGGTCGTCCTGCATCTGGCGGGCAAGCTTGATGCGCTGCACGCCCTGAACGAGGATCCGCAGCGTCCCGTCGGGAACCTTGATCATCTTGAGGATCACGGCGGCGGTGCCGACCTCGTAGAGGTCGTCCCAGCCCGGCTGCTCCGCCTCCGGGTTCTTGACCGTGACGAGCGCGAGCACGCGGTCGCCCGAAACGACGTTCTCGACCAGCTGGATCGAGCGCTCCTGGCCGATCGCGAGCGGCGTCACCGACTCCGGAAAGACGACCGTGTCCTTCAGCGGCAGCACCGGCAGGGTTGCCGGGAACGTGAGCTCCTCCGTCTGCTCCTCGCCGTGCGTGTCGCTCATCGCTTCGCTCATGACGACGTCACCACGATCGAGATGCTCTCTGCGGGAGTGGGCCGGGGTGCCACTGGGAGCCGAATCGTCAGGAAGCCGCGCTCGTAGGTGGCGGTCGCCTGCCCCGGGTCGACGGCCTCCGCGAGCGTCACCTGGCGCTGGAACGGGCCGTAGTCGATCTCCAGCTGCTGGTACTGCCCGCAGTCCTTGGGTCGGCGCCGCTCACCGGCGATCAGGAGCGCGAGCGGCGATGCGATCACCTGCACCTCGCCGGGGTCGACACCGGGCAGCTCGACGACAACGGTCAGCGCGGGGGGATTTCCGGTCCGATAAACGTCGACCTCGGGGCGATAGCCCCGGCGCATTCCTCGTGAGAAGGGAAAGACCTGCCAAAGGTCGGCGAAGAGCTGCTCGATCTCCTCGGCGGCGTGCTCCAGCTCGCGACGGCGTTTTTCCATCATCTCAGGGTACCCCGGCAGGCTAGGGTTCAGACGTGGCGCGCTGGACTCGCCTCGTGTTGCGGTTCCGGTGGCCGATCCTCGGGACGTGGCTGCTGGTCCTGCTTGCCGGCGGCTTTGCGTCCACGAAGCTGACTCCACTTCTCTCGAACACGTTCACCGTTCCGGGCACCGATTCCGAGCGTGCCCGCACGATCCTTCAGCACCACTTCGGCGATCGCAGCGACGGCGAGTTCCTGGTCATCTACAAGATCCGCGAGGGGACCGCCGGCGTGACGCTGAAGCTCGAGCGCAGCATCCAGGAAGCGGCGAAGGTCGTCCCGGGCGGCAAGGCGACCGCGCTCCGCGATGCCAAGGACGGGGTCGTCTACGGCAGCATCCTCTCGAGCCTCAACCTCGCGGACGCGAAGGGTTACACGCACCACATCCTGCAGCGGCTCGACCCGCCGCCCGGGGTCGACGGGTACGTCTCGGGACAGGCGGCGATTCAGGACGAGCTCGACCCGATCTTCAACCAGGACCTGAAGAAGGGCGAGTCGATCGCGCTGCCGATTGCACTGCTCGTGCTGCTTGCGGTCTTCGGGCTCTCGCTCGCGGCGACAATCCCGTTCCTCTTCGCCGCCGCGACGATCAGCGCCACGCTCGGGATCGTCTTCATTTTCGCGCACTACATGACGATGGCGACCTACGTCACGAATCTCGTCCAGCTGATCGGGCTCGGCATTGCGGTCGACTATTCGCTGCTCATCGTCTATCGGTTCCGCGAGGAGCTTGCACGCGGTGGATCGAAGGACGACGCGATCGTGCGCACCATGGCAACGGCGGGGCGTGCGGTCATCTTTTCCGGAGCCACCGTCGCGATCGGCCTGGCGCTCTTGCTCTTCATGCCGCTGCCGTTCATGCGGTCGATGGGTGTCGGCGGGTTCCTGATCCCGCTGGTGTCGATCACCGCGGCCGCGACCTTGCAACCTGCGCTGCTGTCTGTCTACGGGCGCCGCGGGACGAGGCGCCTGCACGTCGCGGAGTTCCTGCGCCGGCGGTTGTATCTGCCTCTGCCGCGTTTCGCCGGGTCCGACGTCGAGCACGGGTTCTGGGCGCGGCTCGCCCGCGCGATCATGCGGCGTCCTCTCGCGTTCCTCGCGGTCGGAGTGGCAATCCTCGTCGCGGCAGCGATTCCGGTCTACGCGCTGCAGTTGACTCCCGGCTCGGCTCAGGGGATTCCGCAGACGCCGCAGTCCGTGCGCGGCCTGAACATCCTCCGCCAGGCAGTCGGGCCGGGGGCTCTCTCTCCGAGCGCGATCGTCATCGACGCCGGCCAGGGCCGCTCCGTGCGCTCGCCCGAGATCCAGGCCGCCGTGCAGCGCCTGCGTGCCGCGCTCGAAGCCGATCCGGAGATCGCGTTCGTGCAGACCGGCCTCGGCGGACGCTACGTCGATGCGAGCGGAAGGTACGAGCAGGTGCTCGCCGCGGGGAAGCACGAGTACGGCGACGAGCCCGCGCAGCACTTCGTCGACCGGTTACGCGGCGAGCTCATCCCCGGCGCCCGCTTCCCCGACGGGGTGCGCGTGCTCGCCGGCGGCGGTCCACCGCAGGGTGTCGACTTTCTCGCCCGTTCGTACGGCCTCTTTCCCTGGCTCGTGGTCGCGGTGCTCGTGCTGACGTACTTGTTGCTGATGCGCGCGTTCCGCTCGGTCGTCCTGCCGCTCAAGGCGGTGCTGCTCAACCTCCTCTCGGTCGCGGCAAGCTACGGCATGCTGGTGCTGTTCTTCAGGTGGGGGCTCGGCGATGCGCTGGTAGGCCTGTACCAGTTCCCGCAGATCGAGGGCTGGATTCCGATCTTCTTGTTCGCGATGCTCTTCGGGCTCTCGATGGACTACGAGGTCTTCCTCGTCTCGCGGATGCGCGAGGCCTGGGACGAGGAGCACGACAACGTGCGTGCGGTTTCCCACGGGCTCGAGCGCACCGGACTGATCGTGACGGCGGCGGCGATCATCATGGTGGCCGCATTCTCCGGCTTCGTCGCCGGCTCGGTCGTCGGGCTCCAGCAGTTCGGGCTCGGCCTCGCGGTGGCGATCTTCCTCGATGCCACCGTCGTCCGGGCGCTGCTCGTCCCCTCGATCATGGCCATGTTCGGCCGCTGGAACTGGTGGCTGCCCGAGTCGCTTGCGCGGATCGTGCGCGTCAAGCCCTCTCCGCTCGAAGAGCCGCCACGGCCGGCGTTCAGACCCACAGGGCACTAGCATCGCCTCCGCCATGAAGGGCGTCGTCCTAGCCGGCGGGACCGGTTCGCGTCTCCATCCGCTCACCCGGATCACGAACAAGCACCTCCTGCCGGTGTACGACAAGTCCATGGTCATGTACGCCATCGACGCCCTGCGCGACGCGGGCGTGACGGAGCTGATGCTCGTGACCGGCGGTGAGCACGTGGAGGATTTTCGCCGGCTCCTCGGCGACGAGCTCGAGTACGGCAATCAGGAACGCCCGGGGGGTATCGCGGAGGCGCTCGGCCTCGCACGCGAGTTCATCGGCGACGATCGAGTCGTGGTGATGCTCGCCGACAACATCTTCGGGGGTTCGATCGCGGCGACGATCGAGAACTTCGGACGGCAGAGCGCGGGAGCGCGGGTCCTGCTCGCCCATGTGCGCGAGACGGAGCATCTCCGTCATCTCGGCATTCCTCGCATCGAGGATGGGCGGATCACGGAGATCGTGGAGAAGCCGGTAGATCCGCCTGGCCGTCTAGCCGTCACCGGCCTCTACTGCTACGAGCCGGATGTCTTCGAGGTGATCGCCGAGCTCGCGCCCTCGGGGCGGGGCGAGCTCGAGATCACGGATGTGAACAACCACTACGTCCGTGCGGGGACGCTCGAGTACGACGTCTTCGAGGAGTACTGGGGCGACGCGGGAGAGTCGATCGACGCTTACTACGAGGTGATCGAGCGCGTACGGCGGCCGCACTTCGGCTCGGCGCGCCCGCGTCCGATCCCGCTGCGCCGCTTCGAGGACGAGCGGGGGTGGTTGACGGAGATCGCCCGGACCGGCGGCCTGCCGAAGCCGATCAGGCAGACGAACGTGTCCTTCTCACGCCGGGGAACGATCCGGGGGCTGCATTACCACGAGCGCGGCCAGGACGACCTGTTCGTGTGCCTGCAGGGACGTGCGCGCGTCGTTGCGCTCGACCGCGAGACGGGAGAGGCCTTCAGCGAGGACATCGGCGACGACAACTTCGCCGCCGTCTACGTCCCCGGCAACCTGGCGCACGGCTTCGAGGCGCTAACCGACGTCCTGATGGTCTACCACGTCACCGAGGAGTACGACCCTGCCGATCCGGACGAGCACGAGCTACCGTGGAACGATCCACGTGTGGTCGATCTCTGGAGCACGACATCACCGATCCTGTCCGAGCGGGACCAAAGCGCGTCCTGATCACGGGCGCGGGCGGCCAGCTCGGCCGTGCGCTCGCGGAGGAGTTCCCAGGCGCGGTGGCGTTGAGCCATGCGGACTGGGACGTGACATTCCCGCCTCCTGAGCTGGCCGAGCCGCCCGACGCCGTGCTGCACGCAGCGGCCTGGACCGATGTCGACGGCGCCGAGGACGACCCGCAGGGCGCCGCCGCAGTCAACGTGGGGGGGGCGCAGCATGTCGCCGAGCTGGGCGCTCCGCTCGTCTACTACTCCACGGATTACGTCTTCGACGGCCGCAAGGGCGAGCCGTACATCGAGTCCGACCCGCCCAACCCGCTCTCGGCGTATGGACGGACGAAGGTCTACGGCGAGGGCGCCGCCGGAGAGCAGGCGTGGATCGTGCGCAGCTCCGGGCTCTTCGGGCCCACGGGCACGAACTTCGTGCGCACGATGCTCGATCTCGCGCGCGAGCGGGAGGAGATTGCGGTCGTCGACGACCAGCGCACCTCGCCTACGTATGTCGGTCATCTGGCGGCTGCGACGCGCGAATTGCTGGCGCGGCCGTTCGGCGTGTGGCATCTCGCGGCCGAGGGCGACGTCACGTGGGCCGAGTTCGCGGAGGCGATCTTCGAGGAAGC
>JBGPYI010000192.1:0-4273 GCA_041493175.1 Gaiellaceae bacterium
CGAAGCGCGCCGGCCGCTGGTGGTGGGAAACGAACGCCCCGAAGGAATGCGGCATGCACTGCGCGATCGAGACCGGCGGCTTCGAGCACGAGCTCCACGCCATCGTCGGCGAGGCGGCGCATGGCTGAGCCGATCCGCGTGTCAGCGACCGAGCGCGAGGTGGCACTCGACGAAGTGCGCGCCGTCCTCGCGAGCGCGCGGGACGCGGGATACCGCGAGCGCCTCGAGGCGGTTGCGATTGCGCTCGAAGCCGGGGAAGTCGACGACGGGCAGGCGGAGCAGCTCGAGCCGATCGTGTCGCTCGGCCTCCAGTCCGGACGGATCCGCAGCGTCTACGGCCCCGGTGGCGAGCAGGCCGCGCTCCGTCTGTATCGCAAGCTGCCCGGTGGACGAGCCGTCCAGGCGAGCGCCACGGAGGTCGGCACCGCACTGTCGTCGCTTCGCGGCCGGACACTCGACTCGATCGCGATCCAGCCTGCCGGCCCCGGCGCGTTCACCGTCGCGCTCACGGCCGATGGGATCCAGCTCTCGGTGCGGCTCGATCGGCAGGGCGTGCGACTTCATTCCGTGGAAGCCTGAGCGGTGGCCGACGCCTACTACATGGCCTGCCTCGACCTGAACGGGCGAAGCGTGCTCGTCATCGGCGGTGGCCGTGTCGCGCTCGAGAAGGTCGACGGCCTGCTTGCAGCATCCGCGCGCGTAACCGTCGTGGCGCCGCAGATCGTTTCCGAGCTCGCGACCCGCGACGTCGAGCTGGTCCGCCGCGAATACCGGACCGGGGATCTCGACGGCCGATTTCTCGTCGTCGCGGCCACCTCGACCTCCTCGGTCAACCGGCGCGTGTTCCGCGAAGCGGAAGCCCGCTCGCTGCTTTGCAACGTGGTCGATGTCCCGGAGCTCTGCTCGTTCATCCTGCCTGCCGTGCACCGCCAGGGCCCGATCGCAGTCGCGGTCTCCACCGGAGGCGCGTCACCCGCGCTTGCACAGCGTCTCCGCGACGAGATCGCCGAGGTCGTCCGGCCGGAGCACGCCGTCCTCGCCGACCAGTTGCGCGAGCTCCGGCCCTGGGCGCGCTCGCACCTCCCGACCTACGAAGCCCGCCGCGACTACTTCGCCGCGCTTGTCGAGGAGGCCCTGGCTTGACCGTTTCCCTTGTCGGTGCGGGACCCGGCGACCCGGGGCTGATCACGGTTCGCGGGCTCGAGCTCCTCCGCTCGTGCGACGCAGTCGTCTACGACCGGCTTGTCGCGCGCGAGCTCGTCGACGAGGTCCCTGCCGGAGCCATCCGGCTCTCCCGCGAGCGGCTGGAGCAGGACGAGATCAACGACCTGCTCGTCGACCTCGGCCGGCAAGGGCTCGATGTCGTGCGGCTCAAAGGTGGCGATCCGTTCGTCTTCGGCCGCGGCGGCGAGGAGGCGCTTGCCCTCGCCGACGCCGGCGTGCCGTTCGAGGTCGTCTCCGGTATCTCTGCCCTCGCGGCCGTCCCGGCGGCCGCCAGGATCCCCGTGACCCACCGCGGCTTGTCGCAAACGGTGACGCTTGCGACCGCGCACGGCGAGGACGGCGGCGAGCCTGACTACGACGCGCTCGCGCAGACGGACGGCACGCTGGTGCTCTTCATGGGACTCGGGCGACTGGTCGAGCTCGCGGACGGGCTGATCGCGGCGGGCCTCGAGCCCGACGTGCCTGCCGCCGTGATCAGCCGTGGAACGCTACCGGGCCAGAAGGTCGCCATCGCACCGCTGTGCGAAATCGCCGAGGCTGCGGGGGGCCTGCGCTCGCCCGCATTGCTCGTCGTGGGCGAGGTGGTGCGGCTCGCGGACGTCCTGGCCACCGAGCGGTCAGTCCTGACGGCTGCGACGCGCTAGGAAGGTTCGGCGGGCGCTGCCGCCTAGACGGGTCGAGGCTCCAGCTGACGCGCCCGGCGAGTCCCGTCGACGAGAAGATCGGCATCGTCTGGAACTTCGCGCCGGACATAGCCGAGCGCGACGACGGTTCCACCACCTGTGGCGACCGCACTCGTAACCCTCCCGACGACGTTGTCGCCAACAGTCAACGGCGCGTTGTACTCCGGCACGGCGTCGCCCTCGATCTCGAGCACACGCAGGCCACGGTTCGCGTGGCCGCGGTAGTGCAGTCGCGCAACCGGCTCCTGCCCCGGATAGCAACCCTTCGTGAAGCTGATTGCGCGCTCCTCGAGGCCTGCCTCCGCCGGCAGAACCCGGTCGTCGATCTCGCGACCCATGCGCGGAGTGCGCGCCCTGATGCGAAGGAGCTCGAGCGCCGCGTCGTCGATCGGCTCGGCGCCCCGGGGTGGGTCGTCGTCGACCAGCTCGTACGCGGATACGCCGTAGTCGGCGTTCTCGATCGCCCCGGGGGCCCCTTCGCCACCGAGGACGAGCGTCGAACGATGCGTCTCGAGCCCCAACTCCAGCTTGGCCGCGAAGCGGAACCGACGCAGCTCGGCAAGCAGCGCGTCGGCGAGCCCCGGCTCGGTGAGCAGCAAAAAGTCGTCGGAGCCTCGCCGCCACACAGTCGTCGTCGCGATCACGCGCGCCTTCGCCGTGAGCAGAAGCGCGTCGCAGGCCTCACCCGGCCTGAGCGCCTCGATGTCGTTCGAGAGCATCCGCTGCAAGTACGACGCGGCATCGGGCCCAGCCACCCGCACGTAGGAGCGAGGACGGTCCGCGGTCTGTAACGGTCGGGATGTCACCGGAACTAGTGTAGGAGCGATGTTCAGGAGCAAAGCCGAGAAGAAGGTCATGGAGCTGGGCTACGACCCTGCTCGACTGCCGCCAGGTCAGTACCTGACCGAGAAGTGGCCGGTTCTCCACGCAGGTTCCCTGCCGCATATCGACCTTGCGCGGTGGGAGTTCCGCGTGTGGGGAGAGGTCGAGACGCCGCTCACACTGAGGTGGGCGCAGTTCTCCGCGCTCCCGACGGTGGAGGTGACGCAGGACATCCACTGCGTGACGCGCTGGAGCCGCTTCGACGCGACGTTCACCGGCGTTCCCTGGTCGACGATCCGGGAGCTCGTGGTCCCACGGCCGAGCGCGCGCTACGCGATCGCCCACGCCGAGCATGAATACACGGCGAACGTCCCGGCGTCGTCCCTGGATCTCGAAGGCGCGATGCTGGCCACGCACGCCGATGGCGAGCCACTCACGCTGGAGCACGGCTGGCCGATGCGCCTCATCGTGCCCGGGAAGTACTTCTGGAAGAGCGCCAAGTGGCTACGCGGGATCGAGTTGTCGACGTCGGACAAGCCCGGGTTCTGGGAGCGTTACGGCTACCACAACGACGCCGATCCCTTGCACGAGCAGCGGTACGCCTTCTAGTCTCTTCCCTCGTTCGTGCGGTCAGGTCTGCGACCGCGCCTGCCCTTCGCCCCTCGGAGGAGACCCCATTGTCCGTCCGCGGGCTGAACTCTTCGACGAATCCCCCAAAAGAGGGGTGAGCTGGATCGCGTTGACGCCGACACTCTGGGCACCCCCTCCCCCCAAAACAGTTCCATCCCCCCGAAACGGTCGCTCCCCCAGGCGGCCGTTTCACTTTGAGGGAAACACTTGAGGGAAACAGAGAGGGCCGGCTTTGGCCGGCCCTCTCTGTCAAGCGCGCAGCGAAGCTGCGTAGTGCGTGGTTACATCATCCCGTCCATGCCGCCCATGCCGCCCGGCATACCGCCGCCACCGGACGACTTGTCCGGCGCGTCGACGACGATCGCCTCGGTGGTCAGGATGTTCTTCGCGATCGACGCCGCGTTCTGCAACGCGGAGCGCGTGACCATCGTCGGGTCGATGATGCCGTTCTTGACCATCGGCACGATCTCGCCCGTGTCGACGTTCAGGCCCTCGCCCTTCTTGGCGTTGCGGACCTTGTCCACGATGACGGAGCCTTCGAGCCCGGCGTTGTAGGAGAGCTGCCGAAGCGGCTCCTCCAACGCGCGAACGATGATCTTCGCGCCCGTCGCCTCGTCGCCTTCGAGCGACGCGAGCAACTTCGTGATCGAGCCTGCCGCGTTAAGCAGAGCGACGCCGCCGCCCGGGACGATGCCCTCCTCGAGGGCCGCCCGGGTGGCCTGCAGCGCATCCTCGACGCGGTGCTTCTTCTCCTTCATCTCCGTCTCGGTCGCGGCGCCCACCTTGACGACGGCGACGCCGCCGGCGAGCTTCGCCAGCCGCTCCTGCAGCTTCTCCCGGTCGAAGTCGGAATCCGTGTTCTCGACCTCCGCCTTCAGCTGCTTGATCCGGGCCTTGATCTCGTCGGCCTTGCC
>JBGPYI010000072.1:0-9173 GCA_041493175.1 Gaiellaceae bacterium
GTGATTGAGATCGACCTTTCGGGTCGAGTCGCACTGGTCACCGGCGGCTCGCGCGGGCTCGGTCGAGCCGACGCACTGACGCTTGCGCGCGCCGGCGCCGACGTCGTCATCGCGGACATGGCGACCGAGATCGAGGCCGCGCGCCTCCTCACCTGGCAGGCGGCCTGGATGCTCGACTCGGGCTACGGCCGCAAGGCGACGCTCTACTCGTCGTTCGCGAAGCGCTTCGCCGCCGATACGGCGATGAAGGTCACGACCGACGCGGTGCAGGTGTTCGGCGGCTACGGCTACACGAAGGAGTACCCGGTCGAGAAGCTGATGCGCGACGCCAAGCTGTACCAGATCTACGAGGGCACGTCGCAGATCCAGCGGCTCGTGATCGCTCGCGAGTTGCTCATGCCGCGTGATTGAGATCGACCTTTCGGGTCGAGTCGCACTGGTCACCGGCGGCTCGCGCGGGCTCGGTCGAGCCGACGCACTGACGCTTGCGCGCGCCGGCGCCGACGTCGTCATCGCGGACATCCAGATCGAGTCAGACTCGGGCGAAGAGGCGAAGGAATACGGACCGCTCGCGCAGGCGGCGCGGGCCCAGGGGTTCGTCTACTCCGAGGCCACCGCGCAGGAGATCTCGGCGCTGGGGCGCCGCTCGGCCGCCGTCAAGTGCGACGTGACCGACCGGGCTCAGGTCGAGGAGACCGTGCGGCGCGTGGTCGACGAGTTCGGCTCGGTCGACATCCTCGTGAACAACGCCGGGACGCTCGATCACGTCGGCCAGCTTCCCGACCAGGTGGCGGAGCTCTGGGAGCGGGACCTGCGTGTGAACCTGACCGGCTCTTTCAACTGCGCCCAGGCGGTGTGGCCGCACATGAAGGAGCGGGGGTGGGGCCGGATCGTGAACATGGCGTCCGTCGCGGGGACGCTCGGCGGGTTCGGCCAGGCCAGCTACTCCACCACGAAGGCGGGGCTGCTCGGGCTGACGCGCACGCTCGCGCTCGAGGGCGCCCGCCACGGGATCACCTGCAACGCGATCGTGCCCGGCGTCATCGGCACCGAGGCCTTCAACTTCGGCAATCCCGCGATGAACGAGCGGATGGTCAAACGGACGGCGATGAGACGGGCGGGCGAGCCGCAGGACGTCGCGAATGCGATCGCCTTCCTCTGCTCGGACCTTGCCTCGTACATCACCGGCGTCGGCCTCAACGTGAGCGGCGGGATCGAGCTCTTCACCTTTTAAGCGCCTGTTCCGCACACGCCGACAAGAACCACGGCCGGGTGTCGGACACCGTGACGTGGTTGTGACGGCCGTGTCGCCTAGGTGTAACGGCGGCCCTCTGGCGCCTGTCCTGCGGCCCATCGTCCCCACTGTCCCGCGCGGCCACGGCCTGGTGTCCGACACCGTGACGTGGGTGTGACGAACGTGTCGCCAAAGACGGCTAGCTCGTTATGCGTGACCGTTCGTGACCGGGTGAGTTGTGACAAATGCTGCAACGTGCGAGACTGGGTAGTCAACCGACCAGGGGGAGATTTCTCATGCGTGGCTTTAGTGTGTTTGTCGGAGCGGTTCTGGCAGCCGCTGTCCTTGTGTATCCCGCCAGCGCCGACCGCGGCTCGTGGAACAACTGGCATGTGCACGACGGAACTGCGGTGACTTACACGGATGCGAGCGGTCTCACCCACCGCGGCGCCGCGTTCTTCCCGACGATCTTTACCGGCGGAAACACCGCCGCGTACATCGCGAACCCGTCCCTGTGGGCGTACTGCACCGACGCGACAGACAAGGGGCTCGTCGGCGGAGACGGTGGCGCAAAGCTCGCCGCGGGCCATTGCGAGAACGAGTCCTACATCATCCACCTGCAAAGCAACGCTAACGATGCGCCGGCGCCCGCGGGGTGGACAGCGCTGACGCCAGGCCCCGCTTTCACGTTCTACTATCTCCTAACACCGCGCTGACAAGTCTCAGCGATGAGGAGGCACGCGTCCCGCGGGCGCTGCCTCCTCTCCGCTGAAGTCCACGCGGGAGACATTTCGCCGTTTCGGGCAGCCGAGCTGTGACCAGGCGGTGCGGCCTCAGGGGGACTGTCCTGAGCCCTCCACAACCGGGGCTACACTTCGGAGCCCTTGTCTGCGCGGCGCAAATACTCCCTGGTCCGGCCCCGGCGGCGTCGCAGGACCCGCGCTCAGCGCCGGCTGTTCTGGCAGCGAACCGCGATCCTGACGGCGCTTGCCGCCCTCGCGGCGCTGGTGCTGGGCCTGGCTTTCGCGGGCTCCCCAACGCGCCTTGCCGGCGGCGTCCGGATCGCCGGCGTCGACGTCGGCGGGAAGACACCGCATCAGGCGCGCTCCATCCTCGAGCGCCGCGCGGATGCGCTCGCGTCGGCACCGGTGACGTTCCGTGTCGGCTCCCGGACCTGGCAGCTGGAGCCCCGGCACGTCGGGATCCGCGTGGACTGGGGCGCCGCCGTCGACGCCGTGCGCCGGCAGGGCAACGGATTCGGGCCGCTGCGCGGCTTCCGCCGGCTCGACTTGCGCTTCTTCGGAGCGGACGTCGCGCCGCCGACCCAGGTCTACGACGCCGCGCTCGAGCTCAGGCTGAACCAGATCGCGGCCGCGGTGAACGTCGCGCACCGCGAGGCCTCGATCGTGCTGCGCGGGCTCAGACCCGTGATCGTCCCGAGCCGCACCGGCCAGATGCTCGACCGCCACGCCGCCGCGGCCACGATCGTGCGCGCGCTGGCGAGCCTCAAGCGTGAGCCGGTCGGGCTGCCGATCCAGGTGGACCGGCCGAAGATCACCGCCGACGATCTCAGGGTCGCGCAGGCAGAGGTGCGCACCGCCCTGTCGGCCCATGTCCATCTGACGCTCGGCGCGACGCGCTGGAATCTCCGCCCACCGCGCATCGCGCGTCTGCTTCAGCTTCCGGCCGACGGACGGCGCGACCTCCGGGTCGGCGGCGCGGGAGCCAGCAGCTGGTTCACGGCGCTGGCGAAGCGCGTCGACAAGTCGCCGGTGAACGCCGACTGGGCGGTCAGCAAGAGCGGCATTCGCGTGATCGCGGATCAGCCCGGGTACGTGCTGGACGTGCCGCGCAGCGCGAAGGCCGTGCTAAGAGCTGCGCTCGTTACCGCGCCCGAGCTTCGATCCGCAAACCTGACCGTGGAACGGGTCACCGCCGACCGTACGACCGCGGAGGCGCAGGCTATGGGCATCAACGGCCTGGTCGCCAGCTACGAAACGTTCTACGGCGGTGAAGCGAACCGGATCCACAACGTCCAGCTCGTCTCGCATCTCGTCGACAAACAGGTCATCGCTCCCGGGGAGACGTTTTCGTTCAACGGGGCCACGGGCGCGCGGACGGCGGACAAGGGTTTCCTGGAAGCGCCGGTGATCATCAACGGCGAGCTCAAGACCGCTCTCGGCGGCGGTGTCTGCCAGGTCTCGACAACCGTGTTCAACGCTGCGTACGAGGCCGGGCTGCCGATCGTCTCCCGTACGAATCACGCGCTCTACATCAGCCACTACCCGCAGGGCCGCGATGCGACGGTCAACTACCCGGACACGGATCTGAAGTTCACGAACGACACCGGTCACTGGCTCCTGCTGCGGACCTGGGTCGGCTCCTCGTCGCTCACGGTCGCGCTGTACGGGACGCCTCTGCACCGCCGGGTCGTCAGTGAGACGGCTCCGCTCGTCGTGACGGGCCCGCCGCCGGTCAAGAAGATCAAGGATCCCCTGCTCTTCGTGGGCCAGACCGTGGTCGAGGAGCCCGGTTCGTCGTCCCTCTCCACGAGCAACGTGCGCAAGGTCTACGACGCGGACGGGAAGCTGCTCTTCGACACGACGTTCTATTCGTCCTACCGCGGCGAGCTGAAGGTCATCCGCGTGGGCACGAAGAAGAGGCCCAAAGATCAGACAGGCACGACGACGACCGGCACGACGACGACCGGCACGACGACCACCACCAAGAAGACGACGACGAGAACTACGACGACGCCTCGGCCCTAGCGATCGCGTCCGCCAGGGTCTGCGGGATCCGTGTCGGGCGCAGGGTCTTCGCGTCGACGCAGGCGTGCGAGGTCCATCCGTCGGCGATCACCTCGCCGTCACGCGTGATCTCGTAGTCGAAGCGAAACCGCGCGCCGCGCACCTCCCCGACGCGCGTGTGGACGCGGAGCCGGTCATCGAACTGGGCAGGCTGCCGGTAGCAGACGTGCGTCTCGAGCACGAAGGACTCGAGGCCTTGCTCGCGGATGGCCGAGTAGCCGCCGGCGTACTCCGCCAGGTAGGCGACCCGCGCCACCTCGAACCACACGAGGTAGTTGGCGTTGTGCGCCACTCCCTGAGCGTCGGTCTCCGCAAAGCGCACTGTCACGTCGGTGCTGAAGCGGAAACCCTCCACGCGCGTCACTCTATGGCGATGGCGCACACCGTTCGCGACCTGGCGGCGCTTGTCCGCGAGCGCCAACCCTGCGTCGTCCTGACCGGGGCCGGCATCTCGACCGAGAGCGGCATTCCCGACTTCCGCTCGCCGAGCGGGATCTGGGCGAAGTACGACCCGATGGAATACGCGACGATCGCCGCGTTCCGGCGGGATCCGGTGAAGGTGTGGGAGTTCTACGCGCTCCGGTTCGAGATGCTCACCACCGCCGAGCCGAATGCGGGACACCTCGCACTCGCGGAGCTCGAGCGCCGCGGGCTCGTTGAAGCGGTCGTGACGCAGAACGTCGACGGGCTGCACGAGCGCGCCGGGTCCCACGCGGTAGTGGAGGTGCACGGTTCAATCCGCTCCGCGAGCTGCCTCGACTGCGGGGAGCGTGTCCCGCTCGAGGAGGTGGTGGCCGCGCTACGGGAAGCGCCGGCGCCGCCGTGCCCGCGCTGTGGTGCGGTGCTCAAGCCGGACGTCGTCATGTTCGGGGAGCTGCTGCCGGCCGCCGCGATCGACCGCGCGATCGAGCTCGCCCGCCAGGCCGGCCTTCTGCTCGTCGTCGGCTCGTCGCTCGAGGTCCACCCGGTGGCCGGGCTACCCGGCGAAACGGTGTCCGCGGGCGGAGCGCTGGCGATCGTCAACAGAGGCCCGACGCCGTTCGACCAGCTGGCCTCGATCCGGATCGACGGCGGTGCCGGTGAGACGCTCTCGGCCCTGGCCTCTAGGCTGCGGCGCGCTTGATCGTCTTCTCTTCGAGGAGCCGGTGGCAGTTCGAGCAGACCTGGCGCTCAACGTGGTACGGAACTCCGGCGCGCTGCCGGATCGCATGAACGGTGATCGCGGTGTGCTTATGCCTGCGAAGCGTCATTACGTCCTCTCAGAGTAATAAGACGTTCGGTCGTCAAGGAATGTTGTCGGCAAATGCTCACCGAACCTTCACACCCTTTTCGCGCCGATACTCTTTCTGCCTCCGTGCGAGCCCTCGGCGTCATCCCGGCGCTCGGCCTCACCCTCCTGGCGGGCTGCGGTGGCGCCGAGAAGCGCGCCGACGTCGGAGCGGATATCGCAGCTAAATCCGGGACCTGCGCCGACGGCTCTTTCCACCGGCTCGGCTCGTCGCGGCTGGCGTACGCCGCGATCGTGCGCTCCCGCGCCACGGTCTCCCGCCGGCCCGGCACCCGCGCCTTCGCCGGCTTCCGCAAGCTGAACGTCAATCGCGTTCCCACGATCTTCTCGATCCGCGGCGCCGTGGTCGACGCCAGCTGCAAACCGAGGTCGTACCTCGTCCAGATCCCCAAGCGGCCGAACGGCGTGACCGCGTGGGTACCGGCCACGCAGGTGGACGTCGCGAAGGTCTCGACCCGGATCGTCGTCGACCTGTCGGAGAGGCGGGTCACCCTCTACAAGGACGGCAAGAGGATCTTGAGCTCGACGGCCGCGATCGGAGCGCCGGCCACGCCGACTCCCACCGGCCGCTTCTACGTCAACCAGCGGCTCATCCCCACGGACAAGCGCGGCCCGTTCGGCCCCGGCGCGGTCGGAGTCTCGGCGTTCTCGAACGTCCTGACCGGCTGGGCGCAGGGCGGCCCGATCGCGATCCACGGCACCAACGCCCCCTGGTCGATCGGCAAGGCCGTCTCCAACGGCTGCATTCGTATTCCGAATGCGAAACTCCGGCGGTTGTTCTCTGAAACGCTCAATGGCACGCCGGTCCTGATCCGGCGGTGAAGTGGGCAGTGATCGGCGCCGTCGCCCTCGCTCTCGGTGGGGCTGCGCTGGCATGGGCGGAGTCGCGGCCCGTTCCGGCAGATGCCGTGCGTGACGGCTGCGGCACGGACCGCTTCGCCATCTTCAATCGCCAGGAGCCCAACTGGGCGTACGTCTTCGACCGCAACACGACCGCAGCGGATCCTCCGCCCGCCGGACGCTGGGCCAGCGGGGTCGCCGTGCCGGGGAACGACTCCCCGCTCGGCGTCCATCCGACCCCGGTCGACGACCCGATCACGCACGACGCTTACGACCTGATCGTCAATCTCCGCACGGATCAGCCGGACGCCTATCTCCTCGGCGGCGACGAACAGGCACGCACCGGCAACTTCGAGGGCAAAGACGAGGAGAGCGCGCGCCTGCACATGGAGCGCGAGGAGGTGGGCATTCCGTTCGCGGTCTGGCCTGAGCAGGGCGATCGCGTTCAGGCGTACGGCTCTTGGGTCTGGGACTGCGAGCACTTCGCCGGCGGCGGCGCCCGCACGGAGTTCCATCCCATTCGCGCACTCTGGGTCGAGCGGCAGTTCTCGCCGCGGAGTCCGTCAGGCGAAGCCGAGGCGTCGCTCTGGTACTCGAATGTGAAGACGGCTGCCGGCGTGCTCGCCGACTGCGCGCACCGAACGAAAGGCGATCGGAACGCGTTCAAGACCTGTCAGGCCGGCGAGCGGGCAAGCTCGAGCTTCGCAGACAGCGGCTCGAGGACGTTCGTCCTTCGCGCGAAGCGCCGACCTGGGCCCGGCGCGCGCTTGCGTGCGCGGCTGGTGGATGCCGGCAGCAGTCGTGGCTCCCCGCGGCCGCGGCTCGAGTTGGCGGGCAACGCGGTGCGCGTGACGCTCCGCTTGGTCTCGGGGCGGACCGTTCGCGTCGCCTACAACGTCTTCGTCGGCTGGAGCCCGGTGCCGGCCCGGGCGCGTCCCCGCCATCTGCGTGTTCACCTCGAAGAGCTGCTCGTCCGCCGCGCCATGGATCCCTCCTGCCTGACGACTCAGCCCGACTGTCCTGCCAGCGTCGAGACGACACAGCTCGGCCAGATCGCCACCGCTCCAGGAGAGTGGGCGCTCTACCTTGACGTCGGCGGGATCTGGACTCACGTACGGCCGCTCGTCCTGCGCGTGCACGACGGCCAGCGCGTGCGGCTGCGGCAGCGGTTCGATCTCTACGTTCCGCGCGGCCGTGCGTGGCGGCTATTCGCCTTCGCCCGGGAGTGCGACTTTGGCCTCCCCACGTTTTCGAGCAACGATCGCGCTGTCTATCCGTGTCCGCGCAGCGGCGAGTTCGGTCACCCGACCGGGGACGACAGGCCCGGGTATCTCGCGGTCCGGGGTTCGCTCGGCCGGCACCGAGCGAACGCGAGCCTGGAAGACTCGACCTGTCCACTTCTGAACAGGTCCGGCTGTTACCGCCTGACGTGGCGTGTGACCGAAGTTCCGTGAGGAATCCGACGACCGAAGCGCGTAGGCACGACGCGTCACCATCGCAACTGGCACCATAGGGCCATGGCCAGGCCCAAACAGAAGAACATCGTGGAACGGCTCGCCGGAGCGGGCGAGGAGGCGATCCAGTGGATCGCACCCGGAGCGGACAAGGTGCTCGGCGCGCTCGGGTCGCTGGGGAAGCGCGTCGACGATCTGCAGAGGAGCGTGCGTGGGCTCGAGAAACTCGAGAAGCGGCTCGGCGGGATCGAGAAGCGGCTCGACTCACTCGAGGGCAAGAAAACGTCGAGATCGCGGAAGACCTCCTCGGCCAAGCGCTCCACCGCCGCGCGCAAGCGCAGCAGCAGCAGCAGCTAGCCGGGCACGCGTACCCGCAGCGCCTGCGGGACGACTTCGAAGTGCGCGGGCGTCGTTCCGGGCTGTTCGCCGTCCAGCTCGATCGGGAGCGGATCAGCTGCGTCCACGCTCACCTGCGCGCCGCGCAGTAGCTCCGCCTTCGGGTGAGGAAGATGCGTGCCGCGGAAGATCTTCGGCATCGTCACCACCAGATCCCGTTTCGTGAGGTCGCCGATCAACAGCACGTCGAAGGTGCCGTCGTCGGGCTCGGCATCCGGACAGATCTTCATCCCGCCGCCGATGTAAGGGCCGTTGGCCACGATCACGTCGTGCATCCGAGCATGGCGCCTCTCGCTGTCAACCGAGACCTCGATCTCGTTGTTCGACCAGCGTGCGAAGACGGCGAACGTCGCCCAGATGTACGAGGCCTTGCCGCCGAAGGCCTTGGAGGTGTCGTTGGCCCGCTGCGCGATCGCCCCGCTCATCCCGGCGCTCGCGACGTTCGCGAAGAACGACTGTGCTTCGCCGCCGGCCCAGAGCCGGTACGTCGCACGGCCAAGGTCGATCGTGCGCGTCTTTCCCGAGAGCGCGACCGCGATGGCGCGGTCGGCCTTGCGCGGCACGCCGAGCGAGCGGGCGAAGTCCCAGCCGGTCCCGCGCGGGATCACCGCGATCTCGACGCCGTCGCGTCCTGCGATTCCGTTCACGACCTCGTGCACCGACCCGTCGCCTCCGACGACGACCAGCAGCTCGGCGCGTTCATCTGCAGCGCGGCGCGCCAGCTCGGTCAGCTCACCGGGCGCGCGCGAGAAGAGTGCGTCTCCCGTGAGCCCCGCTGTTGCCGCGCGCCGGGCGATCTCCGGCCAGCGCCTACCGGTCGAGCCGTTCGCCGACGCCGGGTTGATGAGGAAGACCGTTCGTAGCTTCGTCACACGATCACTTGCGGCTCCCGCGGGCCTGGGCGCCCCGATGAACCCTGGCGTCACTCCGGCGTAACTTGGACGCGTAGCGTGTCAGTGCTTCTCTTCGGCCGTGACCGTCGCGAGCGCGACGCGCGTCATCCGGTCGACCGCCGCGCGCAGCTCCTCGTCGGTGATGCGCTTGAACTCGCCCTCGACGACGATGTCGCTGACGGTGAGGAGACACCCCGACTGGACGCCGCGGAGCGCACCGACCGTGAAGAGCGCCGAGGCCTCCATCTCGACCGCAAGCAC
>JBGPYI010000066.1:0-9485 GCA_041493175.1 Gaiellaceae bacterium
AGAAGACGAGGTCGGGCGATTCGCGCTGCGCGACAGGCGCGAGCAACCGCGCGACGGTGATCGGGTCGGCCGATCTCGTGTAGTCGACTCGGATCGCGCGATCGGCTCCCATCGCGAGACAGCGTCGCATCGCGTCCTCGACCTGCAGGTCGCCGACGGAAACGACGACGACCTCGTCGCCCTCGCCGCCGAGCTCCTCCCGGATGCGAAGCGCCTCCTCGGTCGCGTACGAGTCCCACTCGTTGAGCGCGAAGTCGAGATAGTCCGGGTCGACGTCGCGCGCATCGCCGGTGAACTCGACCTCGTCGCCGAGAATTGCGACCTGCTTGACGCAAACGACGATCTTCACGCCGCTACGCCGCCTTCCGCGCTCCTATGCCACCGCAAGCTCGCGCTCGATCACTCGCCGCTCGCGGATGTACGGCTTCGGAACCTCCGGGTTCTCAGAGTCGATCTCGCGCGCGAGGCGGTGGCCGGAGAACACGCAGTCAGCGATCAGGCGGGGAGCCTCGCAGTCGCCGATCCGGTAGCAGCCGGTGATCCCTTCCTCACCGAGCGCGTCGAAGCCGATGCGGTCCTTGAGCTCACGATAGAGCGCTTCGTCTGAGCGACGCTGCGTGACGAGCACGACCGCGTCCGCCTCCCACTTCCGCTCATGCGCTTCCTCGTCGTACACGTGCGTCGCCGTGACAGAGCCCTGCTCGATCCGGCTCGGGATGTGGTAGGTGACGATGTCGACTCCGAGCTTGTGGAGCTTGCGGTGCTGGTTCGGCGCCTCGAGGGTGAAGTGCATGTAGGGCGCGATGTTCCCGAGGTGCGTCATCAGCGTGACCTTCTTGCCTTCACTCGCCAGCTTCTCGGCGAGCGACACGCCCATCAAGTAGCCGTCGTTGTCGACGATCACAACCTTGTCCCCGGGAACCTCCTTGCCGTCGCGCATGATCTGCTCAGGCGTCAAGCACCAGGGCTGAGCCGCGTCGGCGCCGGGAATCGTGTCGTGCGTGCAGCCGTTGAGCCCGTCTGTCGCCCAGTACGCGCCGGTCGCGATCACGACGATCTCGGCCCCGTATTCCTTCACGCCGTTCGCGTCGAGTGTCGTGCCTGGCACGAACTCGACGTTGCGAAGCTTGTCGATCTGGATCTTGCGGTAGTTGACGACGCGGGCCCATTCACCGAGCCCGGGTAGCTGCGGGATCCAGCGCATGATCCCGCCCATGTCGTCGTTGGCCTCGACGAGGTGCACGCGCCGCATCCCCCGCTTGCCGAGGATCATCGCGCACTCCATTCCGGCGGGCCCCGCGCCCACGACGAGCACGTCGTTGTCGGCGTTCTCGGCGGGATCGAACTTCTCCGGGTGCCAGCCGCGCCGGTACTCCTCGCCGGCGGTCGCGTTCTGCGTGCAGATCAGGGGCGGGCCGCCGATCTCCCAGCGCGAGATGCAGATGTTGCAGCCGATGCACTCACGGATGTCGTCGAGTCGGCCTTCGTCGATCTTCCGCGGCAACCACGGATCGGAGATCGACGGGCGGCAGGTGGCGATGATGTCGAGCTTGCCACCGTTGATCGCCTCGATCATCATGTCCGGGCTCGTGAAGCGCCCGACCCCGAGGACGGGCTTCTTCGAGATCTTCTTCACCGCCTCCTGCCACGGCAGCATGCGCCCAGCTGGGTAGAAGCGCGACGGCGTCGCATCTTCGCCCCACTCCGAGATACCCGAGACGTTGATGTCCCAGACGTCGACGATGTCGTCGACGAGCTCCACGAACGGCAGGCAGTCGCGCTCGAGCTGAGTGCCGCTGTCGCCCATGAACATGTCGGTCGACATGCGCACCGCGATCGCGGTGTCGTCGCCGACGGCCTCTCTGACCTGCTCGATCGTCTCTCGCCAGAAGCGGGCGCGATTCTCGAACGAGCCACCGTACTCGTCGGTGCGCTTGTTGTAGTACGGCGTCAAGAACTGCTGCGGCAGGTACGAGTGCGAACCGTAGACGTAGACGATGTCGAATCCGGCCTCGCGTGCGCGCTTCGCGGCGTCGACGTAGAGCTGCTGCACCTGGCGGATGTCGTCCTTGTCCATCTCCTTCGGATACGTGAGATATTCGAAGTCGCTCGGGATCTGCGAAGGTCCGCGCGGCACGCAGCGTGACTCCATGCAAGGCGCGTGCGGCCCGCCGTACCACAGCTCCGCGGCGGCAAGGGCGCCGTGCTCGTGGAGCATGTCGCACATGACGGACAGGTTCTTGATGTCGTCGTCGTCCCAAAGCCGTGCGGAGACGCGATGCGTGTCGTCCGACTCGGGCGAGATCGAGCAGTACTCGGTACAGCAGGCGCCGTAGCCGCCCTCGGCCTTCATCGCTCGGAAATACGCCTGGCTGAGCGGCTTCTCCGACCCGAATCCGTTGCAATGAGGGATCTGGTAGAAGCGGTTCTTCATCGTCTTGGGCCCGAGCTGGATCGGCTCGAAGAGGATGTCGTACTTCGGGTCGCGGCTCATCTCATACCCTCCTTTGCGAAGCGGCCATCGAGGAGATTCTCCCTCGTCGTGGCCGCTCGTGCGTGGTCAAAGAGAGGAGGGGGCGGAGTGGTTGGCCACTCCGACTCCGCCCGCTCGAGCTTGCTCTGCTAGACGTTTGTGGCGCGTGTACCCGTTACCGTCTGCTCCGGCATCGTCGGGGTCTCCTCACGCCAGTGTGGCGTCTCCTTGTCCTGGACGATTCGGCGGAACAGGAAGAGAAGCAAGGAAGCAGCGAGGACGCAGAAGCCGATGATCTTCTCCTTCGTGCCGCCGTAGACGGCCCCGCCGCCGGCGATCTGGAACCAGCCGATACCGACGACGCTGAAGAGAACGAAGGCAGCACAGAGCACCACGGCGATTGGCGTCCAGTAGGAAGGGAGCTTGATCGGTCGCGGCCAGTTCGGGCGGTCTCTGCGCAGCAGAACGTACGCGCCGATGGCGAAGGCGTTCGCGAGCACGTAGCCGATGTTGCTCGCGACGAGGATGCCGAACAGGTTGCCGACGAAAAGGACGAAGAGGATGTTGATGCCCATGTCGAGCGACATCGCATTTCCGGGCACGTTGAAGCGGTTCAGCCGCCCGAGCTCTCTGATCGTCAAGCCGTCCTTCGAGATGCCGTAGAGGGCACGGCTGCCGTCGGCCGTCGCCGTGTTCATCGAGATGATGAAGCTGGCGCAGATGACGACGACGAAGAAGTCGGTCGCCCCCTTACCCACGAGCGTGTTGAGGGCGCCGACGTAGTCGAACGCCTCCACCGTCTTCGCGCCGACTCCGCCGGTGAGACCGAGCGGCAAGATCGTGTTGACCATGAGGATGAAGAGCGCCGACGACAGCAGGGCCTTTCTTGTGTCGCGGACGGTGTCTTTGTATTCAGGCGCGAAGGTCGCGGCGGCTTCAGGAGCCGTCGACCAGATCATGATCCAGATCCAGACCAACGCGAGCTGCCACCCTCCCCAAGCGAGGCCGGGGTCGTTGAGCTTGAAGGTGAGGTTGGCGGAGTGGAAGTCGCCGTTCAGGAACGGCAGGAACGTGAAGCAGAAGAGCGGGATCATGAGCAGGACGCCGGCGAGGTAGTTGAACGCCACGGCGATCCGCGTGCCGAAGATGTTGAAGAGCCAGACGCTGAGGATGAGGCCGATGGCGATCAGGTGGTCGAGCCCGACGTACACGACGCCGGTCGAGAAGTAGCCGTGATCGATCGTCGCGCCGCCGAACGCGTACGTGCCGAACGGCTGGCCCGGGAACCACGCGGCCTGGGCGATGTAGCCCGTGAACAGCCCGAGGAACGACAACACGACCGACCAGCCGATCCAGTAGCCGAATGTCGCCACAGGCCCGACGAGCGTCGTGTACTTTCGCCAGCCCTCGTTCGCGTAGATCGATATGCCGCCCGACTTGTCCGGGAACATGGCGGCGAGCTCCGAGTAGATGACGATCACAGGGACGATGATGGCCGCCGTGACTCCCCACATCAGCATCGCGCCCCACCCGCCCATGTCGAGCACCGACCAGCCGAGCGATCCCAGCAGGAAGCCGGGATTCGCGAGGCAGATCACGAACCCGTCGTACCAGCGCAGCGTCTTTAGGAGCTGGCGTTCCTCAACGACTGCCTCAGCCACGCTCTACCTCCTTGTCGTGGGCAAGCTGCGGCAAGTGTTGGGCCGCGCGGCGAACCTAACACCCGGACGGGACACTTTCAATGGCCCTCCGCGAACTTGGGCATGCGAACGCGTCGTACAATGGGTACACGATGCGCAGGCCCCCGATCACGATCACGTGCGAGTGCGGCGAGACAAAGGAGGTTGCCTACGGTGAGCGGTGGCGGTGCGAGCGCTGCGGGCGTTCGTGGAACACGCAGCACATCCCGGCCGAGGAATACGAGGGCCTGCTGCGCCGGATGAGGCGCCACAAGCTCGAGGTGCTCGCCATGGCTGGGCTGATGGCCGCCGTCCTCGTGCCGCTGATCGTCGTGGTCAGCTCGCGCTTCATCGCGGTGGTTCCGATGGTGATGGCGATTTGGCTCTTCGTGTTTCTACCGTTCTGGCGGCGCAGGTACCACCGCACAGCGCGCGGCGCGCCCCGGTGGGACCTCCACCCCGATTAGCATGCTGACTCTTCGACGCAGCGGTCCAGGCACGGACGTATCGCTCCTCTCCTCTGCCAATAGGCCCGTGCTCCTCGCCACGCTCGACGTTCCTTTTGCGGACGAGGCGATCGCTTTCGCAGTCGACTCGGCCGTCGAGACCGGGCAGCCGCTCGTCGTCGTCAACGCTGCGGAAATACTGCTCACGCCCTGGAGCCTCCTCGGATACGGCTACATCGAGAGGAAGGACCTTCAGGACGAGCTGCGCAAGCCTGCGGAGCTCGCCCAGTCCCTGGCCGTATGGGTTGAGAGGCTCCGCGTGTGCAGCCCGCACCCGATCGACGCCCTCCTGGAACTTGTGGCCGAGCGCAACCCGGGCCTGCTTGTCTTCGGGCCCGACTCGTCGCGGCTCAAGCCGCGACGGTACCGCCGGGCGGCGAAGAAGATCCGCGAGCGCGCCACCTGCCTCGTCTGGCTGGCCTAGCTGGAATCGACGGCGGCCGGCGCAGCGGCGAGCTTGGGGAGGTCGGCCAGCCAGCGGCTCCGACGTCCGTCGCGCGTCCAGACGATCGGGAAGTACGACTCGTCCATCGTCGTGTCGCCGGCGCGACGGTAGCGCGAGTACACGGGATCGACGTGCTCCGGGTGGAAGTGGGCGTCCGCACGACCGAAGTGCGAGATGAGAGCGCGTCGGTGCACCGAGCCCGCGTTCGGCCCGGAGCCGTGAAACGTGTTGAAGTGGTGGAACGCCGCTCCGCCCGCCTTGACCTCCAGCGGGACGAGACGAACGTCTTCGCCGGCCGGCGCGGCCCGCCTGACCGGCGCGAGCCAGTCGGCGGGCGCATGGAACTCACCGCGGTTCTCGGGGGAGCGCGGCCACCGATGCGAGCCGGCCGCGTACGTGATCGTGCCGGCCTCCGCCGAGGTGTCGTCGAGCGCGATCCAGCACGTGATCATCTCCGGCGGCACGATGTAGTCGAGGTAGCTTCCGTCCTGGTGCATGCCGAGCGACTTCGCACCAGGCGGCTTCCAGATGCAGTTGTCCTGGACGACCCGAACCCCCTCCCACCCCATCAGCGCCGCGGCGAGCCGGCCCGTCCGCTCCGAGAGAACCTGGGCGGCGATGCGTGGATCGGCCTTCCAGCCGTTGCAGATCTGACGGGTGCGATCCTCGGGATCGCGTCCCGGGACCCAGTTCACCTCGTCCGGGCGAATCCCGGTCTCGTAGCGGCCGGCGAACAGCGGCTCGAAGCGCTCGCGGAGGAGCGCGACTGCATCCGCGTCGACGAACCCTTCCTCGACCACGACGAACCCGTCCCGGCGGAAGCGGCCGAGTTGCTCGTCACTCCAACTCTCCACGGCTCAGCTGCGCGGCCGGCGCTTGTCGGGGTCGTGGATGGGGAGCGGCTCGACGATGGCCGAAGCGGTCCCCTCACCGACTGCGACCTCGAAACGTGCACCGCGTTCCGCGAACCGGGTCTCCACGACCGCGAGACCGATCACCTTCTCTAGTGTCGGGCTCTCGCAGGGGCTCGTCAGCGTGCCCGCCGGCTCGCCGGCGCTGGTGACCGCCGCCCCGTACTCAGGAACCTCGGAGCCCTCGACGGCGAGTGTGACCATGCGCCGCGGCGGCGCCTTCGCGGTTTCGCCGAGGGCCCGCTTCCCGTGGAAGTCTCCGGTGTCGAGACGGACGACCTTGTCGAGTGAAACGTCGAAGGGATCCGTCTGGTGCTGGAAGTAGTCGTAGCCGATGAAGATCAGTCCTGACTCGATGCGCAGCGTCTCGACCGCGGCCAACCCGTACGGGACAGCCCCCGCACTCGTGAGCGTGCTCCACAGCTCCGTCGCGTCCTCCGGCCCGCAGAAGATCTCGTAGCCGAGCTCACCCGAATACCCGGTGCGGGAGACCCACACCGGCACTCCGCCGACCCACACCTGCTCGGGGAAGAAGCGGAAATAGCGCAACGCAGGCACGTCGGCTTCGCAAAGAGAAGCGAGCAGGTCGCGCGAGCGCGGACCCTGGAGCTGGACGTGCGGCAGGACGGGCGTGATCGGCTCGATCTCGACATCGAGGTCGCCGACGACCTGCTCGAAGTGCTCGAGGTCTGAGTCGAGCGCGGTGATCACCCAGGCGTGCTCGTCGTCGAACTTGAAGACCGTGCCGTCGCCGACCATCTTCCCGTCCTCATCGCAGAACGGCGCGTAGCGGACCTGCCCGATCTCCAGACCGGCCATGTCGTTGGTGAAGATCCGGTCGGCGGCGCGGAGCGCGTCCGGTCCGCGGAAGTCCCACTTGCGCAGCGGCGACTCGTCCCACACGCCGGCGTTTTCCCGGACGGCACGGTGCTCCGCGACGGGGTCACCGAAGTGGTTGGGCCACCGCCACCCCTCCCAGTCCATGAACTCGCAGCCCAGGTCGCGCTGGACGGGGTCGAAGGCCGTGCCCACGATCTCGGTGCTCATCTCTCCACCGCCTCGCTAATCAGCCCGGCCCACCCTAGTTCGAGCGAGACCTCTCGCGCGTGCTCCAGCAGCGGCTCGACGACGGCCTCCATCGCCTGACGGTCGAATCGCGACGCCGGTCCCTGCACACCGATGATCGCGGCAAGCTCGCCGTGGTTTCCCCAGACTGGTGCCGCGATCGCGTGCAGGTCTTCTTCGCGCTCGCCGAAGTTGTAGGCGTAGCCGCGTTCCCGTATTGCGTCGAGCTCCACCGCGAGCTCCGATCGCTTCGCGATCGTCCGCTTCGTGTAGGACTTGAGCGGGCCCGGCGGCAGGGCACGCCGACCGAAGGCTAGTAACACCTTCCCCGTCGCGGTCGCGTGCGCGATGCTCGGCCTACCGAGCTGCGCGACGCCCTGGACCGAGAACGGGCTCTGCGCGAAGTCAACCGTCACGGCATCTCGTTCGCCCGCCGCCGACAGCGTCGCCGTCTCGCCGGTCGAGTCGACCAGCGCGAGCAAGTGCGGCCGCGCGATCTGGCGAAGATCCAGGCGGCCGAGAACGACGTTCCCGAGCTGGAGGAGGCGGGGCCCGAGCCTGTACCGACCGGACTCCGGCACGTGCTCGACGAAGCCGCCTGCAACGAGGGTCGCCAGCAGCCGCGAAACTGTGCTCGGATTGACGCCGGTGCGCCTTGCGATCTCATTCGTTCCGAGCTCGGTGTCGACCTCCGCAAGAGCATCGATGACGGCGAATGCGCGCTGCACCGAGCCGACGAGCCTGATCGCTGGTTGTCCCGTCCGCGGCACGCTCGTGTCCCTCCTGCCTCCGCCGTTTGCCCGTGCGTGAGGGCGCCAACAATAAGGGATCGCCCGTGTGGGTCATGGCGGCGGTGAGCCGCGCCGAACACCGGACAGAATCAGCACCGTGCCCGCAACCGCCAGAGCGGCGAAGCCGGTGACGGCGACGCCGTCCCAGGCGTAGCGCTCCCACGCGAGCCCCGGTAGGTAGGCGCCCAACGATCCAATTCCGTAGTAGAGGGAGAAGTACACGGCGCTGGCGGCACCGCGGTCGACGGCGGTTGCGTCGGCCACGCCGAGCTGCGCCGCGGTGACGCCGCTGAAGTTGGCGAGGGTCACGAGAGCGAGCCCGGCGACGAGGCTCGGCAGGTTTGCAGGCAGGGACAGGGCCAGTCCGAGCGCGGCGAGCGCGAGCGCCGACAGCGCGAGCCGTTCCCAGCCGATCCGATCTGCGAGCCGGCCGATTGCGGGCCCGGCCGCACCGAGGATCCACAGCACGAAAACGAGGCTGCCGACAGCAGGACCGAAGCCAAACGGCGGGCGCTCGAGCCGGTAGACGACGTACGAGAAGCAGCCGACGAACGTGAAGAAGAAGGCGGTCCCGGTCACAGTCGCCCGGAGGAGGCTCGGGTTGCGGAGCTGACGCAGAACGCCCTGGACCATTCCTCCGCGCGGCGCGTCGACCGGTAGGTCGACGAGCGAGCGCTGCATGACGACCGCCGCCGAGAGTGGGAAGACCACCAGGACCCCGATTGCCCAGCGCCAGCCGACTACGGCGGCGAGAAGCCCGACGCCGACGCGGCCGATGAGGCCTCCTGCGACGAGCGACGCGACGTAGTAGCCCATCGCCCGGCCGCCGAACGTTGGCGCGAACGCCTCCGCCACATAAGGGACGCCCGCCGTCAGCAGGCCGGGCATGCACAGACCCTGCAGCGCGCGGAACGCGAGCAAGAGGGCGAAGCTCGGCGCCAACGCCGCTCCGACAGTGGGCGGAACGAGCAGCGCGCAGGCGAGCACGATCGAACGCTTCCGGCCGAATCGGTCCGAGAGAGGACCCCAGATCCACGCTCCGCAGGCGAGCGCGAGCACGACGACCGAGATCGTCAGGCCGGCCTGCGCGGGACTGACGCCGAAGGATCGTCCGAGCTCGGGAAGGATCGCCTGGGTGGAATAGGTGACGGCGAACATGCCCGCCGCTCCGAGCAAGAACCCCGCCATCCCTCTCGATTCCGCCGGCGGTTCGGCTCGTCCGGCGGCTCGCATCGTCAGGCGCCGCGGGGCGAGGTATCGCTGAGCGTGACGCGCATCAGGTCCCTGATCGAGACGATCCCGACGACCTTGTCGCCGTCAACCACGGGGAGGTGACGGAAACCGCCGTGGATCATGAGAGCGGCGGCATGGTCGATCGTGTCCGAGGGCTCGGCGGTCTCTGGATGATTCGTCATGCAGTCTTCGACAGCGGCGGTGTGGTCGCGATCGGAGGCGACAGCCAGGAGGACGTCCCGTTCCGTCAGGATCCCGACGAGACGTTCGCCGTCGAGAACGATCGCGGCGCCGACTCCGCGCTCCACCATTCGGCGTGCCGCCTCGCGGAGGCCAAGCCCGCGCTCGACCGCGAACACGCCTCGGGTCATCACGTCGACCA
>JBGPYI010000099.1:0-7862 GCA_041493175.1 Gaiellaceae bacterium
CCCACGTAGCCGAAGATCGCGAACTGCGGCGTGGCGAACAGCATGAGCGTGTCCGCGCCGGTGCTCTTGAGCCGTGCCATCTGCGAGGCGACGTCCGAGTCTGCGATCTCGTAGGGCTGCGTGCCGACGATCTTGCCCTTGCCGCCGAGACCGTGCCGCAGGCCGTTGAGCATGTCCTTGCCGAAGTCCGAGTTCTCGTACAGGACGGCGATCCGCGCCTTGGGCTGATGCGAGGCGATGTAGCGGCCGTAGATCGCGCCCTCGCCGGCGAAGCTCGGGAGGTATCCCATCGACCACGGATATTTCGCATGTTCCGTGGCAAGCTTCGAGACGCCGCTGCCGATGAAGAGCTGCGGCACCTTGCGGTCGTTGAGATACGAACGGATCGCAAGAGCATGCTCGGTGCCGACGCTGTTGAAGATCGCGAGTACCTGATCCTGTTCGACCAGTTGACGTGTCAAGGTGATCGTCTTCGCGACGTCGAACTCGTCGTCGAGATACTTGTAGTCGATCTTCCGGCCGAAGACGCCGCCCTTCGAGTTGACGTACTTGAAGTACGCGTCCGCACCACGGCCGATCGAGCCGTACGCGGCGGCGGGGCCGCTGATGGGGACCGTCCCGCCGATCGTGATCGTGCTCGACGTGACACCCGGCGTCGCGGCCGGGCCGCCGCTGAGCGCGATCGCGGCTGCCGCCGCGGCGAGCTGCGAGATCACCGCGAGATCGTCTTCGGCAACAGCGGCAGCGTCAAGGTGACCTTGCCGACCGTCAGCTGCGAGTCGTCCGGGACGAGCTTGAGGTAGAGCAGGTTCGCGATGTTCTGCACGGTCGACGTCCCGCCGAGGTAGACGCGCAGCTTCGAGCCACTCCGGATCAGGTTGCCCACCGAGATGAGCTTGATGGAAACCGTGCGTGCCTTCGTCCCCAGCGACGTGATCGTGCCGCCTTCCGTCAGCACCGTCTCCTGGCCACGCGCATCGACCGACGTCAGCACCGCGACGAGATGAGGCCATTCAGTGGCTGTCGAGGCCGTGACGCGTACGACGGGTGCGCCGAACTGCTCCAGGGCTCGCTTCGGCAGAGTGAACGTGCGCACGACCTTCCCGCGCGCCGCCAGCCCGGAGCGGGCCTGCGACACGAGCGTCAGATTCTTCACTGCCGGCGGTCGCGCGAAGCTCGCCGTCTTCCCGCTCCAGGGATCCGACGCGACCTGCACGGGCTTCTCCTTGTCGACGCCGTTCGGAATTCCCTTCAGGAAGCGGTCGTACCACCGCGTCGAGAGATCGAGCACGTGCACGAGATCCGGTCCGGGAAAGCTCGAGGGCGGGTGGCCGAAGTCGCCGACGTACAAGCGCTTCGGCCCTGCGAGCCGGCGATAGGCATCCGCAGCTTGGTCGATGTCGAATGCAAAGTCGCGGCGCCCTTGAAAGAGGAAGCTCGGCGTGGTCACGGCGGAGAGGGCGTTGAGGCTCGACCGCGTCCCGAGCAATTGCCGCACCCCGGGCAGGTTCTCGTTGCCGATCATCTGCGGCACGTAGGCCCGCAGCGCCGGATCGATGCGGTCGGCCGGCACGCTCGTGGCGAAGTTGTAGATCGCGCCGGACTTGCCCAGGTTCTGCGGGAAGAGCGCGGCGTACAGATCGCTCCAGGTCTCGAACGTCTCGAGCGCCTTGAAGGGTACTCCGGCGACGACGGAGTTCCAGGCCGCGCCGCCGCCGAGCGAGATTCCCCACGCCCCGATCTGCGTGTCACTCACTTCAGGTCGGGCCGCAAGCCACTGGAACTCGGCGCGGATGTCTGCGACTTCACGGGGCCCGTCGAGCGAGACGTAACCGCCGGACGTGCCGTGTCCGCGCGCGTCGGGGGCGAAGACGGCGTAGCCCTTGCTGAGGTAGGGCGGGCCCAGGCCGCCGACGAGACCCTGGTGATTGCCGCCGAGGCCGTGGAACAGCATGACCGCGGGCCACCCTCCCGCGGGCGTGGCCCCATCCGGCACGAGGAGCGAAGCGTCGATGCGAACGCCGTCGTCCATCGTCAGCGACACCTCGGCGGCGTGTCCGAGGGAGGGCGCAGCGAGCCCGAAGGCCAGGAGGAAGGCAAGCGCGAGAAGGCGGCGCACGAGGTGCACAGCGTATCCCGGCTATACGATCGCCGTGTGGATTCGCGGCCGGTGGGCGTGTTCGACTCGGGCGTGGGCGGCCTGACCGTTCTGCACGAGTGCCTCGTCACCATGCCGCACGAGGACTTCGTCTACCTGGGCGACCACGCCCGTTTGCCCTACGGGCCTCGGCCTCTGGACGAGGTCCGGCGGTTCGCGCGCGAGATCGGAGCCTATCTGCAGAGCCAGGGTGTCAAGCTCGTAGTCAACGCGTGCAACACGGCGACGTCCGCGGCGTTACCCCAGTTGCAAGAGGATCTCGATGTCCCGGTCGTCGGCGTGATCACGCCGGAGGCGCACGCCGCCGTTCAGGCCACGCGCAACCGCCGCATCGGTTTGCTCGCGACGGAAGGCACGGTCGCCGCCGGAAGATACGCGGAGCTCGTGCACGCTCTCGACGCCGGCGTGGAGCTCGTGCCGGTCGCGTGCCCGCGCCTCGTGCCGCTGATCGAGAGCGAGGATCCGTTCGGGGCGGAGACGACGGAGGCGGTCCGCGAGTACGCGGCGCCGCTCAAGGAGGCGGAGGTCGACACGGTCATCCTCGGCTGCACGCACTATCCCTTGATTAGGCCGATCTTCCAGCGAGTCTTCGGGCGCGACGTGACACTCGTGTTCTCCGCCGAGGAGACTGCGCGCGAGGTTGCGGAGACGCTGGCGCGGAAGGGCTACGAGAACGATCCCCGGCGTGAAGGCTCGTACCGTTTCCTCACCACCGGCGACCCTGATGTGTTCCGTGAGATGGGCGCGCGCTTCCTGCAGCTCCCCGTCGCCGAGGTCGAGCATGTGGAGCTGGCTGCGCTGGGTGCGGCGGCATGACTCGTAACGACGGCCGCAGGCCCGATGAGCTCCGCCTGCTCGACCTGATACCCGATTTCCTCGAGCAGCCGCACGGTTCGGTGCTCTATGCGCAGGGCAAGACGAAGGTCCTCTGCACTGCATCGATCCAGGAAGGGGTGCCGCGCTGGTTGTCCGGTAAGGGCCGCGGCTGGTTGACGGCGGAGTACTCGCTGCTGCCCGCCTCCACCGGAGACCGCACCGACCGTGAAGCCTCACGGGGCAAGCAAGGTGGGCGCACGATTGAAATCCAGCGGCTGATCGGCCGCTCGATTCGTTCGATCACGGACTTCGAGGCACTGGGCGAGCGCACGCTCTGGATCGACTGCGACGTGCTGCAGGCCGACGGTGGGACTCGTTGCGCTGCGATTACGGGTGCATACGTGGCGGCGCGACGCGCGCTCGACAAGTTCGGCCTCTCCAAAACGTTGGCCGGCTCCGTCGCCGCAGTCTCGGTGGGGATCGTCGACGGCGAGGCGCTGCTCGACCTCGACTACTCCGAGGACTCGCAGGCCGAGGTGGACATGAACGTCGTCATGACGGGCGATGGTGCGCTCGTCGAGGTCCAGGCGACGGCAGAGAAGACCCCGTTCAGCCGTGCGCGCCTCGACGACCTGCTCGAGCTGGCGGCGGTCGGGATCGAGGAACTTGTCGCCGCTCAAGAGGAAGCCGTTGCTGCAGCTCGCGTCTAGCCAGTTGCCGACCCTCAACTGGGACGAGTCGCTCTTGCGGCTGGCGCTCGCGGCGCTGCTCGGCGGGCTGATCGGCGTCGAGCGCGAGTTGCGCGAGCGCGAGGCCGGCCTGCGCACGCACCTACTCGTCTCGCTGGGCTCGGCCCTGTTCACGATCGTCGGGGCGTACGGCTTCCACGCCTTTCTCGATTCCGGAGCGAACGTCGTGCGCGCGGACCCGACGCGGATCGCAGCTCAAATCGTCACCGGGATCGGCTTTCTCGGCGCCGGCGCGATCATCCGGCAAGGGCTCTCGGTGCGAGGGCTCACCACCGCCGCGACGCTTTGGGTCGTCGCAGCGGTCGGTCTTGCGGCGGGCGCCGGCTACTACAGCGCCGCGGTGATCACGACGGCGCTCGTGCTGCTCGCCCTCTGGCCACTGCGAGTCATCGCGTACCGAATCCTCATCCGCTTCCGCCCGGAGGACGGGCGGCTGCTCGTCGCGTTGCCGGCCGGCCAGGCGCCGGGTGAGGTGATCGACGAGGTCGAGCGCACGGGAGCGCGCATCGCGTCGCTCGAGGTCAGCCAGGAAGGCGACCGCCGGCGCCTCGAGTTCGACGTCGTCTTGCCGCGTGACACTCCCGCGGCACGCGTCGTTGCGCGCATCGCCGACCTGGAGCACGTCGTCGAGGTGCGGTGGACGGACTGAAGGCGAGGCTCGCCTCGCGCAATGCCAACAAGGCGCGTGAGCTCGAGCACTTGCTGCCCGACTGGAGGATCGAGCCGCTGGAAGTCGACGACTACCCGGCCGAAGACGGCGCCACGTACTACGAGAACGCGCGCGGGAAGGCCCTGTTCGGACGGACGCGGGCCGAGCCGGACGAGTGGGTGGTGGGGGAGGACTCCGGGATCGAGGCGGCGGCGCTCGGAGGTGGACCGGGAGTCCAGTCGGCTCGTTCCGGCAGCGACGATCCAGTTCGCTGGCTGCTCGACCAGCTGGCCGGAGTCGAAGACCGCAGAGCGCGTTACGTGAGCGAACTCGTCATCCTCTCGCCGGCCGGCGAGGAGCTCCGCGGCACCGGCACGCTCGAAGGCCGCATCGCCGCCGAGCCGCGCGGCACGGAAGGCTTCGGCTTCGACCCTATTTTCGTCCCCGCGGGGGAGGAGCGAACAGTTGCCGAGCTGGGCAACGCCTGGAAGCGAGAAAACTCCCACCGCGCAAATGCGGCGCGCGCTTTGCTCGTTGCTCTAGGCGAGACCGGCTAGCTCGTCCACGTGCCGCTGCTCGGCGCGGCGCGTAAGCCACCAGTTCAACTCCACGCCGAACACGATCACGTTCGCCATCACGTAGAGCCAGACCAGCAGGATCGCGGGCGCACCGAACGCACGTAGCGCAGGGTTCAGGTCCGCGTAGCGCTGATAGAGCGGGAGCACCTGGAAGGTTCCCTCCAGGAGGATGGCGGCGAAGATCGCACCCGGGAGGACTTCCCTCAGCGTCAGGTCATCCTCGTTGGTCAGCGCGTAATAGCAGGAGACGAGGAACAGAAGGACGCCGAGGAGCGAGACGCCGATGGAGAGCGCGTACGCCGTCGCCGCGTTCGACACGACGCCGGGTGCGTACTCCTGCAATGCCGACACGCCGAGCGATCCGGCGAGCAGCGCGACGAACAGCGTGATCAAGGAGCCGACCATCAGGAGGAAGGCGAGCCCCTTACCGTGCAGGAAGGATCGGTTCGGGCGCCCGTACACGATGTTCAGCGCCGACTCGAGCACGCTGAAGAGCGAGAGAGAGGTCCACAACAGCGCGAGCCCGCCGACGATGCCGAGGGCAGCAGCGTTGCTCTGGACGGCCTGCACGAGGCCGACGATCTGGTCGATCGGCGTCCCCGGGAGCGTCTTCTTGATCTCTCTGACGAGGAACGAGGACTCGTCCGCGCGCCCGGTGAGGCCCAGCAGGGCAAGGGAGAGGAAGGTCAGCGGGACGAAGGAGAGAAGCGCGAAGTAGGCGATCATCGCGGCCAGGTGCGGGCCACGATCGGCGAAGAACTTCTGCACCAGGTCACGTCTCCGAACTTGCACGCCGCTGGAGTATCTCGTTAACGGCCGCGGCGTCAGGGTCGCCACGGCCTCCTGCGGTCGGCGTCGCGAGCGACGCCTCTATGCTTTGCCCCACGATGGACGCCCAGCAGGCACTCGCCGACCTCACCGAGATCTCCTCGCAGATCCAGGCCGCGGTCGTGTTCGACGACAAAGGCAAGGTCGCTGCGTCCACGCTCGGGGATTCCCGGCATGCGGACGGGCTGGCCCAGGCGGCCGGCGGGCTGCTTGCCGCTGCCGAAGCGGTTAAGACGGGAGGGAGCGTGCTGACGCAGCTCGAAGTGGCGACCGGCGAAGGCAGCGTCTTCGTGGTGCGGGACGGAAACACGGTCATCGCGGCCACTACGGCCAGCAACCCGACCGCCGGGCTCGTCTTCTACGACCTCAAGTCGGCCCTGCGCAGCGTGAAGCCGAAGCCCGCGGCGGCGAAGCCGCCGGCCGCGAAGCGGCCTGTCCGCGCAAGCGGGCCAGGAGAAGGGGCGCGGGGAAACCGGGAGGTTTCCCCGACAGAAGAGTCAGAGCCGAAGAAAGGTGCGCGCAAGAAGACGGCGACCGCCGCGAAGAAGAAGACGGCGGCGCGTAAGCCGGCGACGAGGAAGAAGCCGGATGCGTCGTAGTATCGCCGCACTCCTGGGGGTCGTCGGCGGGATGCTCGCCGGCGCCGCGTTCATCCGTCGCCAGGCCGCGCATCGTGAGCGGGCCGACCTCTACTTCGAGGACGGTTCGATGCTCTCGCTCACGAACGGCTCCCCGGGAGCCGAACGGCTCCTGCCGCTCGCGCGCGACGTCATCCGCAAGACCCGCGGTACTTGACCGACGACGAGCTGAAGCTCGCTCTGCGCGAGCACGCCTATCTCGAGGGTGACTTTCTGCTGCGCTCGGGAAAGCGGTCGCGTTACTACCTGGACAAGTACCGCTTCGAGACGCGGCCCGACATCCTGGCGCCGCTCGGCGAGCGGATCGCGCGCGCGGTGCACGACTTCGATCCGGAGGCGACGCGGCTGGCCGGCCCCGAGCTCGGCGCGGTCGCGCTCGCGGCCGCGGGCTCGCTCGCTTCCGGCCTTCCGTTTCTGATCGTTCGCAAAGCGGCGAAGGAGTACGGCACCTCGAACCAGCTCGAGGGTGTGTACGTGAAGGGCGAAACCGTCTGCCTCGTGGAGGACGTCGTCACCTCCGGCGGCGCCCTCCTGGAAGCCGTCGAGGCGCTCCGCAGCGCCGGTCTGACGGTGCGGACGGCCGTCTGCGTGGTGGATCGCGAGGAGGGCGGAGCCGATGCGCTCGCTCGCCAGGCCGTGCGGCTGCGCCCGATTTTCCGGGCCAGCGAGATCCTCGCGGCCGTCTAACACCCGCTCTTTGCGCCAAAAATCAGACGAAGCGTCGTCCGGTTCCGCACAAAAAGACCCGCAAAACCGCATGGTTGAGCCAGTCCGACGCGACTGTTAGGGTCTTTGCCCGTGGGCCGAACTGTCGACAGGAGGAGTGGGACTTGACGAAACAGGAGTTCGTTAACGAGATCGCGAGGCGCGCCGACCTCTCGAGTCGCGATGCGGCGAAGGCCGTAGACGCCTTCCTCGACGCGATCACCGACACGCTGCAGGGCGGCGGAGAAGTGGCCTTCACGGGCTTCGGGAAATTCGTGACCCAGCGGCGCGCTGAGCGCCAGGGCGTGAATCCCCGCAATCCGACGCAGAAGGTGACGATCCCGGCAGCGACGGTGCCGAAGTTCTCGGCGGGGAGTCAGCTCAAGGCGGCCGTCAAGGCCGGCGGTGCCGGCGCCTAGTCTGAGCCTCTCCTCTCAAGAACTGCGAAGGCCGCTATCAAGCGGCCTTCGCCGTCTTTGGGGCGAAGTACTCTCACGGTGTGGCCGCCGTCGCGACGACGAACTTCGCCGACCGCCTCGCCGAAGCGGTCGAGCGGAAGCGCTCCCAGCTCGTGGTCGGGCTCGACCCGCGGCCGGATCTCCTGCCCGTCGAGCTCAAAGGTGACGCCCATCTCGGCCGCGCTCAAGCGGCGGACGCGTGCGCGCGTTTCTGCCGCGGCCTCGTCGATGCGGTCGCGCCGTACGTGGTCGCGGTCAAGCCGCAGGTCGCCTTTTTCGAGGC
>JBGPYI010000053.1:0-10391 GCA_041493175.1 Gaiellaceae bacterium
GGCAGGTCTACGACGTCGCACACAACGTCGCCAAGCTCGAGCGGCACGACGGCAGGCTTGTCCTCGTTCACCGCAAAGGGGCGACACGCGCCTTCCCGGCCGGCTCCGACGAGATCCCGGCCGCCTACCGCGATGTCGGTCAGCCCGTCTTCATTCCCGGCAGCATGGGCACCTCGAGCTTCGTGCTCGCCGGCGAAGCGGGCTCGATGGAGCGCTCCTTCGGGACGACCTGTCACGGTGCCGGTCGGCGGATGAGTCGCACCAGAGCACGGAAACAGGTCACCGGCGGCCAGCTCCGGCGTGAACTGGAGGAGCGCGGCATCGTCGTGCGCTGCCCTTCGAACAAAGGCTTGGCCGAGGAAGCGCCGTTCGCCTACAAGGACGTCGAACGGGTCGTCGCTGTAGTCGAGCGGGCGGGGCTCGCACGCCGCGTCGCGCAGCTGCGGCCGCTCGGCGTCGTCAAAGGCTGAGCGCTGATTTGGCTGAAGTCCTCGGAGGGCGCAGCGCGCACGGCCGTTGAATCAACCGCGATGCCGTCGCTGCCGGTCGCGGCGTTGAGATAGCCCTTCTGTAGTTCTCCGCACCGCGATCGGTGCCTGGCCCGATGCCGTCGCCCACGATGCCGAGGCATCCTGAGCGCGACACCTGATCGAAGGGCTGCTGATGATGGTCCCACTGGCGAGGCGCAACCTTCTGTCCGATAAAGGCCGCTTCGCCATGTCGATCGGCGGGGTCGGTTTCGCCGTCCTCTTGATCCTGATCGTCCTCAGCCTCTACCGCGGCTGGAGTGATGTCGGCCGCTTCTACGAGCGGCTCCCCGGCGACGTCTGGGTCTCCCAGCGGGGCACCAGCGATCCCTTCCACTCGACCTCGTTCCTGCCCGTGCGCGACGCTGCTGCGCTCTCGCGGATCGACGGCATGCGGGCTGTCATCCCCGTGTATGCGCGCCACATCGCTTTCACCAATCGCGGACGCGAGCTTGACGTGTTCGCGATGGCGCTCGCCGCTCCCCCCGCCGTCGCACGGCGCAGCAGCATCTACCTACCCGCTGCAGGCGGGATCAACATCGACCGCGTGCTCGCCCGCCAGGCGGATGTCCGCGTGGGTGATGCGATCGTCGTGCTCGGGCGGCGCCTGATCGTCAAACGGATCCACAGCGGCGGCAACAGCATCTTTCAGACGGCGTTCCTCAACGCTGCCGACGCGCGAGCGCTGTTTGGGATCGACAAGCTCGTGAACTTCTTCCTGCTCGACCTGCGCGCCGGTGCGAGCCGTGCCGCTGCGTCGACGAGCGTAACAAGGCTGTTCCCCGGCGCGGAAACGCACACGAGCGCCCAGTTCGCCGCGAGCTTCGCCGGTCGCGTCAACTCAGGTTTCCTCGCTGTGGTCGGCGTTCTGGTGGCGATTGGCTTCGTCGTCGGCGGCGCCGTGATCGCCTTGACGACGTACACCGCGACGGTCGAGCGAGCGCGTGAGTTCGGCGTGCTGAAAGCGGTCGGTGCGTCGGCCGGCTTCCTGTACCGGATCGTCGTGCGCCAGAGCCTGATCGTCGGCTTGCTGGGCTCGCTGCTGGGGATTGCTGCGGCTGCTGCCGCTGCGAGCCTGATCAAGCGCGAGGTGCCGGAGTTCATCACCGTCCTTCGTGCGAGCGACGCTGTGGCAGTCTTTGTCGTCGCGCTGTTGATGGCAGTGGCGGCGTCGTATGTGCCCGTGCAGCGGATCAACCGGATCGATCCGGCGATGGTGTTCCGGCCGTGAGCGCGGAACCGCTCCTCCGCGTCGAGCAGGTCACGAAGTTCTTCGGCAGCGGCCCCACGCTCGTTCGCGCCGTCGACCGTGTCGACCTCGCGACTAACGCGGGTGAGATCACGTTGATCATGGGCCCGTCCGGCTCGGGCAAGACCACGCTGCTGAGCATGATCGGCGGCATCCTCCGCCCGACCGAGGGACGAATCGCGATCGCCGGCATCGAGATCACCGCGCTGCGGCAGCGAGAGCTGCCGCGTGTGAGGCGCGAGCTCGTCGGCTTCGTCTTCCAGACCTTCAACCTGCTCGAGTCGCTGTCGACGCTCGAGAACGTCGAGATCGCGCTCAACGTCGCCGGCGTCAAGGGCGCACAGGCGCAGGAGCGCGCGCGATCGCTCTTGCTCGAGGCGGGGCTCGGTAACCGACTGCATTTCGGTGCGAAGGATCTTTCCGCCGGCGAACGCCAGCGGGTCGCGATCGCCCGTGCTCTCGCGAACAAGCCGCTCCTCCTCCTCGCCGATGAGCCGACCGCCAATCTCGACTCCGCACACGGCCAGGAGGTGATGGAGCTGCTGCGCGACCTGACGAAGCGGAAGGGGAACGGGGTAGTGGTCGTTTCGCACGACGCGAGACTGCGCAAGGTTGCAGATCGCGTGCTCTGGCTGGAGGACGGCAAGCTACGAGACCACGCGCGCGCTGCGCTCCCGGTCGCGTTGTAGGCGGGGGCGAGTGGGTGGAGATGACGTGTCGAGCACGGGGGCTACGATCTTCACCATGAGACACGTTCTGCCGCTGCTCCTCGCGGCTGGTATCGCAACGGCAGGCTGGTCAGCTGCGAGCGTCTCCGGCGCGCCGACGGGCTCTTCACGTCCAGGTCTGCAGACCCAGAGCGGGCCCGCATTCAGGGCTCGCTTGAGCGCGCCGACACATACGCCGAAGGTCAACACTCGCTGGCATTACGAGGTCCGCGTCTCCGACCTCGCGGGTCACCCGATCCGGTCGCGGATCACTGTGCAGATCCTCGACGCGTTCGGCGGTGTCCACCCGGTGCAGTTCGGGAAGAACGACCGCGACGTCACGAACTGGCCGATCAAAGGCGTCTTCCGCGACTTCGTGATCTGGCCTACGGAGTCACGAGGCTTCCGGCTCGTCTTTCGTGTCACTGTCTCTGCCAGAGGCGAGAAGACCAGGCTGCGCTACTGGGTCAAGTCGCGGTGAATGGCGCCGAGGTCGTCGTCGACGGCGTCTCGAAGTCGTTCGACAATGGCCGCGTCGTCGCGCTCCGGGACGTTTCGCTCCGGCTCGACCCGGGCGAGTTCGTTTCGCTCGTCGGCCCGTCTGGCTGCGGCAAGAGCACCTTGTTGAATCTGATCGGCGCGCTCGACCGCCCCGATTCGGGCAGCATCACGGTGGCCGGCGAACGCCTACAGCACCTCGGCGACCCGTCCCAGTACCGAGCTCTGATTGTCGGCTTCGTCTTCCAGTTCCACAATCTCATCCCCACGCTCTCCTCGAGCGAGAACGTTCAGCTGCCGATGATCGGTCAAGGGTCTTCGAGCGCTGTCCGTGAGCGTAAGGCGCAGGAGCTGCTCGGAGAGGTAGGGCTGTCGCATCGTGCCCGAGCAGCGCCGACGACACTCTCCGGCGGTGAGCGCCAGCGCGTCGCGGTCGCCCGCGCGCTCGCCAACGGGCCGCGGTTACTGCTTGCCGACGAGCCGACGGGAGCGCTCGACTCGGAGACGAGCGATCAGATCATTGCGTTGTTCGAAAGTGTGTGCGTGTCACACGGAACGACGATCCTCATCGTCACCAACGACGACCGGGTGGCGGAGCGGACCGTGCGGCAGCTCCGGATGCGCGACGGTCGGCTGCTGGTGGATCCGGCAGTCGAAGCGCAGCGCATCACCGACGCCGCATCCTGATCGCTCACTCGCGCCGGAGCGCTTCGATCGGTACTAGCCGGACCGCTCGCCAGGCGGGATAGAGCGCACCGATCAGGCCGACGCCGAGCGCGAAGGCGAGGCCCCAGGCGAACACCTCGGCGCTGAAGGCCGGCTCGACGACACTCGACAGCTGACCGCGGCTGACGAAGAGCTTCGCCGCGGCGAGACCGAGCAGCAGACCGAGTCCGAGCGCGAGCAGGCAGATCCCGATCGCCTCACTGACGATCAGGGCGGCTACCAGCCGGGTCTTCCAGCCGATCGCTCGCAGGATGCCGATCTCGCGCATCCGCTCGAACACCGACATCGCCATCGTGTTCGTGACGCCGATCCCGCCCACGATCAGGGCGATGAGCGAGAAGATCCAGCCGGCGTTGACGATCAGCCGGCTCGACGCGTCGATCTTGACGGCCTGGCCTGGCTCCGAGACTGCCGCGAGGCCGGGGAAGTGGCGCTCGAGCTGCTGCGCAACCGCTGCCGGGCGGGAGCCGAGACTGACTTCGACTGCGAACGTCGTTACTTCGCCTGGTCGCTGCGCGAGAGCCTGGACCGCGCTCAGTGGCAGGACGGTACCGATGTCGACGAACCGGTTGCCGCTGTGGTAGAGGCCGGCGATCCGAAAGCTCCGTCCGCCGACGTGCACGCGCTGTCCCGGCCCCAGCTTCAACGTCTTCGCCTCCCGGTCGCCGAGCAGTGCCTCGTTCCCATTCGCACGTCGGCCCGACGTGATTACGAGGCGCCGTGCGGGGAACTCGGTCGGGACGTAGCCGAAGACGAGTGACGAGCTGCGGCTCTCGACGCGTCCGACCAGGAGGTAGACACCGGCCACCCGCGCGACGCCCGGTTCGCGCGCGATCTTGTCCCCCAGCGACGCCGGCAGAACTGAGCGGGTCAGGTCGGACGCCCCTGCCTGGAAGAGGCCGAAGTCCGCTCGGCCAATGTGGATCAAATCACTCGCGGTCCGCTTGACGCCGGCCGAGATCGAGAGCAGGGCAACGATCAGGCCGACCCCGACCGCCACGCCGGTCGCGGTCAGCACGGTTCGCACGGGGCGTCGCATCAAGTTCTTCGAGACCAGACCGATCCAGGTCATGGCAGTCTCCTCCGGAGAAACCGCCCCCAGTGCGCGGAGCGGGTGCCGGGAGCACGGGATTGACAACGCGCATCGTCGCGCGTGCCCACGGAGCTGCGCATCCGCGAGAACACTGACACCTCTGCGCTCTTGACGCGGGCTGGCTGGTCCCCTCGCGCTACGGCATGGGTGGCTCCATCCGGGAAAAGCCGTAGAACGGATCGGGCCGCGCACCGATGCCCCATGCCGTCCCATGCGCGAGGCTTGTCGTCGTGACGACCGGCTCGGTCATCTCGCGTGACGAGCTCGAAGATCTCGTGCACGAGTATCACCATGTCCAGGAGGAGCACCGGCACGCGCGGCCTGACAGCCGTGTGCGGCGGCATCTGCACGAGAGGATGAGCGACCTCGCGACGCGCTTCGACCGGCTGCTCGTGGAGGCGGTCGCCGACGAGCGGGAGCGGCGACGCTGGCAGGAGCATCTGCATCACGGTGCGGCTCAACCGTCGGCGCCGCAGGCCGTGCCACCGCTGGTCTTTCGAGGCCGTTCCGGGGCCGGCTCGACGCTCGAGGTCCTCGAACGGACGGACGGCACGCTGGACGTGCTCGTCGACGGCGTCTGCGTCGAGCGGTTCGCGTCGGCGCACGAGTTGCTCGCTACGCACCCGGGGCTGAGCTTCCGCCTCGGCGAGGTCAGCTTCTACGAGCGGTTCGCGGTTTCCGGGAGTGCGCTGGCGGCGCTGCGAGCGATGATCGAGTCTGGCGGACGTCCGCCTTACCGGTACGCACGTGAGCTGCTGCTGGATGGACTGGTCGACCGGAGCTTCGGGTTGACGCCGCGAGGAAGGCGGGCGCTCAGGCTTGACCTCCAACAGGGAGGGGCGCGGCGCGCGGAACTGGCTGTGCCAGTACACGTGACGGCGCGCGGGCAGGTCTCGCAGCGCGCCCGGCACGCGGCCGAAGAGAAGCTGGCCAAGCTCGCGCGGCTTGCCCCCCGCCCGGTGCTGTTCGTGCGAGCGACGCTCGTCAGGGAAGCGGATCCTGCACTCGAGCGCCCCGCGATCGCCAAGGCGACGATGGACGTGAGCGGCCGGGTCGTCCGCGCGCATGTCGCCGCGCCGGAGATGTCGGAGGCGATCGACCTGCTCGTCGAGCGCCTCCGCGGCCGACTCACAGAGCTGACCGAGCGGGAGACCGCGCGGCGGCGCGAGCCGGGCATTGCCGAGCCAGGCCGGTGGCGGCATGGTGATCTCCCCACACACCGGTCCCCCTACTCCCCGCGCCCGCGCGAGGAGCGTCGGCTTGTCCGCCGGAAGACATTCGCACTCGAGCCGATGTCGGTGGAGGAGGCAGTTTGGGAGATGCAGATGCTCGACCACGATTTCCACCTGTTCACCAACGCCTCCACGGGAGAGGAGAACGTCGTCTACGTCGGCGACGAGGGCGCCGTCCGTCTCAAACAGATCTCCCCCTCGGACGGCACCTTTGTCGAGCCGGTCGGGCTCGATCCGGCGCCCGCGCCGGTGCTGGAGATCGGCGATGCGATCGAGGCGCTCGACGTCGAGAACGGCCCCTTCCTCTTCTTCGTCGACCGGGCGTGCGGACGAGGGGCGGTCCTCTATCGACGCTTCGAGGGTCACTACGGCCTCATCGCCGCGGCCGAGGAGTAGCGGTGGAGCTGTCGACCGTCGCCCTCGAGAAACCCGACGAGCTCAACGTGATCCTCGGCCAGGCGCACTTCATCAAGACGGTCGAGGACGTCTACGAAGCGCTCGCCGGCAGCTCGCCGCAGCTGCGCTTCGGGATCGCCTTCTGCGAGTCGTCAGGCCCACGGCTCGTGCGACGGGCGGGGAACGATCCAGAGCTCGTCGACCTCGCCGTTCGCAACGCGCTCGCGATCGGCGCCGGCCACTCTTTCATAGCCTTTCTGCGCGAGGGCTACCCGGTCAACGTCCTCAACCAGCTCAAGCAGGTGCCGGAGGTGTGCCAGATCTTCTGCGCGACGGCAAACCGGGTCGAGGTCGTGATCGGCGAGACGCAGCAGGGTCGCGGCATTCTCGGTGTCATCGACGGCGAGGTGCCGGTCGGCGTCGAGAGCGAGCAGGACGTCACCGCGCGCACCGAGCTGTTGCGAACACTCGGCTACAAGCTCTAGGCCCGGCGGAATCGGTAGTTCGCCACAACGACGATCGGCGTCTCTCCCGATGCCCGTCGCAGCCCGTGCTTGGAAAATCCACCTCGGAACCCACAATGAGGGAGGTCGCCGTGTCCGTTGTCGAAGAGCCGCGCACCTTGACCTCGGTCGCGAAGGTGATCGAGATCACATCCGAGTCGACGAAGAGCTTCGAGGATGCGATCAACAAGGGCATCCTGAAGGCCGGCGAGACCGTCACCGCCATCAAGGGTGCCTGGGTCAATGGGCAGCAGGTGAAGGTGGAGGACGGCAAAGTGGTCGGCTTCCGCGTCGATCTCAAGGTCACCTTCGTCGTGCACTGAAGTCGACGGCCTCGCCGTCAGAGAGGAGATGACATGACCACTCGAACGAGATCCAGCGCGGTCCTCGGTATGAACGAACAAGAGTTACGCGACGGTCTGGAGCAGGAGCTCATGACGGCGATGCGCGCGGAGGGAAACGCGCCGACCCTACATGCGATCGCCCACAGCATCGCGCGAATCATGGCCGACGACCACCTCCGGATGGTCGAGCAACTCGAACGCGCCGGCCTGGAGTTCGATCCGGCCAACTGACGGGACGAGCGGATGAACCGCATTGCCGAGGTAACACGGGTTCGTGCGGCGAGCGACGCGCACGGAGCGCACAGGAGGAAGGCTTGATCGAGAACGGGGAGCAGCTGGGAGCCGACCAGCGCCTCGACCAGCGAGTGTGGATGTTCGGGCGGCCGCTCTTCCGCGACCGCCTCGACGCTGGACGTCGGCTGGCGAAGGCGCTCGAGGACGAGCGCGGCCGGGACGTGGTCGTCGTCGGGCTTGCACGCGGCGGTGTGCAGGTTGCAGCCGAGATTGCGCGCGCGCTCGAGGCGCCACTCGATGTCGTCGCCGTCCGGAAGGTCAGACATCCCCGGCAACCCGAGTACGCGCTCGGCGCGGTGACTCCAGGCGATGGCCTCTACTTGCGGGCTTCAGACGGCCTGACCGCGGCCGAGGTCGCGCTTGCGGTGGCAACGGCAAAGCGAGCGGCAGAGGAGCTCGACCACAGGCTGCACATCGAACATGCGCGCGCCGACCTCCGCGGACGGACGGCCCTGATCGTGGACGACGGACTTGCCACAGGTGCCACGGCGATCGCGGCCGTGCGGTGGGCGAAGGCAGCCGGAGCGGCGCGGGTCGTCGCCGCCGTCGGGGTCGCCGCCGCAGAAACCGCGGCACTGGTGCGAGAGGAGGTCGACGAGCTGGTCGCGCTCTTCGAGCTGACGGACTTGGGTGCCGTGGGCATCTGGTTCGAGACGTTCTCGCAGGTCGACGACGACGACGTGCTCCGGCTGCTGGACGAGCTCGCCCCCGGCTCCGAAAGCCACGCGCTTTCCTCGTGAGCGCCGCGGTCAACCGCTGGGCCTGGGCGGGCGGCGTCCTGTCTCGGGCAGACGTCCGAGCACCACGCCCTCAATCTCCCTTTTCGAGCGGCGAGACGTGAGTGTCGACGAGGTAGTGGCTTGAGGTTGTGTCGCATTCGACGAGGAAGCGCTCGTCTTCGGGGTAGAAGACAGCGGTTTCGTAGTTGTCGCCGGCGAACGCCTTGACTGAGTCGATGGAGTCCCAGAGCGTGAACATCAGAAACTCAGTGTTTTCATCGACGTCGCGACGGAGCATCCAGACGCCGCGATTCCCTGGTGTGTTCACGTACCCCGCGATGCCCGTGTTCTGCATGTACTCGGCGTAGGCGTCGCTGTCCTGCGGCCGGACGGCGCCCTTCCAGATGCGTGCGATCATGAGTCCTCCTTCATTGCAGCAGCAGTCTTGTTCCTACGTACTGATCTACGGAGCTGAGAGAACCAGGCCGAACGAACACAACCTTGCATGGCTTGGACAAACCTAAACTGTGCCGTCAGACCGCGATCCGCCCTTATCGCACTTCTGGTGCTGGCTGCCGGCTGCGCCTCCGGTGCGAAATCCACGACCTCAGATGTGACACTCCGAACCCGGTCTTGCGGCGATCTTTCAGTCGGTATCGGGTGGAACGTCCGCGCAACGCCGAACGCGCCTTGCTCGTCTGCGCGCCGCCTGATTGTTACGTACTTCAATGCTCCGGCTTGTCGCAGCACGCAGCGCGGCTGCGTAATCCGGAGCTACAGGTGCAGTGCGCGCTACGGTTCGGATGGTGAGCACATACGGTGCGTGCGCGCGAGCAGATTGGTCACCGCGAAATCCCACGGGTACTGAGTTCCTCGTGCGTGAATTCGTACGAGGTCCCAGCCTGGTGGGGGCGTCTGCGCTAGAGAGTGGCCGCCCGATGTGGTGAGGTGTGTTGAGTGGAGCAGGGGAGGGCCGAGCGACCGAGCCTTCCGAGCGGCCTCGGAAAGCCGGGCCACCCAGCGGGCTGAGGATGCTTGTGTTCCACGTCGCCTTTGCTGCGAGGATTCACTACTAGTGACGCATCAGCAGCTCAGCCTTGACGCACCTCACGGCCCAGCGACCGCGCCCGGCCGCCAGTGCACGGGTGGTAGGACTGACGCATGAGTTCTGGAGCCGAGCTCCCCAGCGGCACCGTCACCTTCCTGTTCACGGACATCGAGGGGTCGACGCAGCTACTCAAACGGCTGCGCGACGCCTACGGCGATGTGCTCGAGCAGCACCAGCGGATTCTGCGCGAGGTGTTCGAGCGGCACGACGGGCGCGAGATCGACACGCAGGGGGATTCCTTCTTCGTCGCTTTCCGTCGCGCGAAGGACGCGGTCGGCGCCGCCGTTGACGCGCAGCGCGCGTTGTCGGAGCACGCGTGGCCCGAAGACGGCGAGCTCCGGGTGCGAATGGGCATTCACACCGGGGAGCCGGCCGTCGGCGGGGAGCGTTATGTCGGCCTCGGCGTGCACCGAGCGGCGCGCATCTGCGCCGCGGGACACGGTGGCCAGGTTCTGGTCTCGCAGACGACACGCGAGCTCGTGCGCGACGACCCGCTGCCTGATGTCTCCCTGCGCGACCTGGGCGAGCACCAACTCAAAGACCTCGACGAGCCGGAGCGGATCTACCAGCTCGTGGCGCCGGGGCTCGCTGAGAGCTTCGCCCCGCTCAAGACCGCCGCTCCGACGCCCTTCGCAGGTCGTGAGGGCGAGCTGGCGGAGGCGGCGACGCAGGAGCTTGCGCGCGGTCGGCGCCTGTCGAAGCGCCGGCTCGCGCTCGGCGCCGGCGTGGCGGTTGCCGCGGTGCTCGGCTTCGTGCTGACGCAAGGTGGTGGCGGCACGGCGAGGGCCGACGTGGTCGCGGCGAACGCGGTCGGCGTGATCGACGGCCAGAGCGGCAAGATCGCCTCCCAGATCCCGGTTGGGGCGGCGCCGAACGGCGTCGCCGCGGGCGACGGGGCGATCTGGGTCACGAACACCGACGGCAACACCGTCTCGCGGATCGACCCCGCGACGCACGCCGTGCAGCAGACGATCGCGGTCGGCGGAGGCCCCGCC
>JBGPYI010000079.1:0-8713 GCA_041493175.1 Gaiellaceae bacterium
CCCCGTCTTCCCCCAGACCCCCTCCACTGGTCTGCTTCGCGGACAAGACGCTCCGCGTCTTCCCCCAGACCCCCTCCACTGGTCCGCTTCGCGGACAGGCGGCTTCGCCGCCGGTGCCAGGCACGTGACGTGGCCTAGGGAGACCAGGCTTCGCCGCCGGTGTCCCAGCCGACGAGGCAGTACGGCGAGATGAGCAACGCCACGCGCTCGAGGAACGTCCGGTCTTCAGTCCCGAGCTCGTCGGCAACGACGCCGAGCTCGGCGACGACGTTGTTCTCGTAGGAGATCGGGATCGTGGTCGGCTCGGCCGTCTGCTCTCCCTGCGCGGGGCCGAGCACGAGCTCCCCCTCCTCGACGAACGAGATCCCGACCCAGGAGTACTCGGCGACGCGGTCGTGGAGGACGGCAACGACCCGGCGCAGCACCTCGTCCGCGTCACCGCCGCGGTCGAGGACTCGGTCGATCGCCTCGAACGCGCCGCCGTAGGCGCTCACGTCTCGAGTGCCTCTCCCTCGAAGGCACGAACGGCTTCCTTGTACGACTGCGGAACGGGCACGGCCTTGCGCTCCTCGAGGTCGACCAGCACGTGTGTCTGACTCGCCGTCACCATCAGCAAGTCGTCGCGGGCTCGGTAGGCGGCGAACTCGTACGTGACGCTCGTCCGTCCGATCCGCGCCATGCGCACGTAGACCTCGATCAGGTCGTCGAAGACGGCGGGCGCCAGGTACTCGAGCGTGCACGCGCGCATGACGAACTCCTGGCCCTCGTCGCCGATTTCCATCCCCAGCAGGCCGAGACTCCGGTGATACTCGACGCGCGCGAGATCGAAGTAGGGGAGGTAGCGGCCGAAGTAGACGATTCCCTGCGCGTCCGTATCCGAGAAGCCGACCCGCGTCTGCGCGCTGAACTTGAAGGGGGGTTTCTCCTTCAGCTCCGGATCACCTCGAGCACCTCGTCGCGCTTGCGCTCCATCAGATCGGGCGAGAGCGCTTCGAGGTTCAACCGCAGCAGCGGCTCGGTGTTCGACGGCCGGACGTTCATGTGCCAATCGTCCGCCTCGACCGAGAGGCCGTCGAGGTGCGACACCTTCCCCTCGGGCCCGAAGCGCTCCTTGAGCTCCTGCAGCTTGAGTGCCACGTCGTCGACCGGAGTGTTCAGCTCACCGGTGATGAAGTAGCGCTCGCGATACGCACCCAGGAGCTCCGAGAGCTTCTCGCCTCGCTTGGAGACGAGCTCCAGCATGAGGAGGAAGGGAATGACGCCCGAGTCGGCCCGGAAGAACTTCTGGAAGTAGTAATGGCCGGAGACCTCGCCCCCGAAGACGGCGCCTTCCTCGCGCATGCGGTGCTTGAAGAACGCGTGGCCGACACGATTGACGAGCGGAACACCGTCTGCGCGCTCGATCGTCTGCGGCACAGCCCAGCTCGCGCGCACGTCGTAGAGGATCTTCGCGCCTGGTTCCTTCTCGAGGATCGATTCGGCAAGCAAAGCCGTGACGAAGTCGCCCGGAACGAATTCGCCCGTATCGTCGACGAAGAAGCAGCGATCCGCATCCCCGTCGAAGGCAACGCCCAGGTCGGCCCGTTCCGCGCGTACCTTCTCGATGATGAACTCGCGGTTCTCCGGCAAGAGCGGGTTCGGCTCGTGGTTCGGGAAGGTCCCGTCCGGCTCGAAGAAGTACTGCACCGCATCGATCGGCAGGCGCTCCAGGACAGGCGGGAGCATGACGCCGCCCATGCCGTTCGCCGCGTCGATCACGACGCGTAGCGGCTTCACCGCGTCGACATCGATAAAGGACAGAACGGCGTCGACCCACCGTGGCCAGATGTCCTCCTGGCGGACATGTCCTGGGGACCGTCCCTCGGACCGGTCCTCAAGGGCCATGGCCCGCGTGCGGATGTCGAGCAAGCCCGAGTCACCGCCGACGGGAAGGGCGCCGCGGCGGACGATCTTCATCCCCGTGTACTCCTTGGGGTTGTGCGAGGCGGTGACCATGATCCCGCCTTCGAGGTCGAACTCACCGACGGCGCAATAGACCATCTCGGTCCCGACCATCCCGAGGTCGACGACGTCGGCGCCTGCGACCGTCGCACCTCGCATGACCGCCTCGGCCATCGACGGAGACGAGAGCCGCATGTCCCGCCCTACGGCGATCGACCGCGGCTCGAACTCGTCGACGTAGGCGCGCCCGATCGCGTAGGCGCCGGTCTCGTCCAGCTGGTCGGGATAGATCCCGCGCACGTCGTAGGCCTTGAAGACCTTGGGGTCGAGCACGCGAGGATGCTACTGGCAGGGTGGTGGCGGGTGACCGATGCTTCGCCTCAGCCGAAAATCGAGAAATACACGCGCTGACGCGGGGCTTTGTATAAACGCATAAGTGTGTTACAACGACCCTCTCTGGGTCGAACAGAGAGGGGAGAGAGCGTGAAGAGAGTCGCTTTCGCGCTCGTCGCATTCACGGCGCTTGCCGTAGCTTCGAGCGCAGCAGCGGGAGGCTGGACGACCAGCGTGCCCCGCACGAATGCCGTGGCGAGCACGCCGGCGCCCGGCTGGGGCTATCCGGCGGCTGACGGCATTCCCGTTCCTGGTCAATGCGGGGCCGGGATGTTCAACTCGAACCGCTCCGAGTCGTGGCTCGCCGTCAAGCCTGGAACGGAGGACGCGGTCGGCGTGTCGAAGTTCTTCTTCGACAAGTACTCGACGTTCTACAATTTCTACCTCGGCGCCTACACGATCAAGAACGGCGTCGTCGCGGGCAACGTCGGCATTCCGGGTTACGACTGCGTCACGACCGGCAGTCAGGAGATGCCGCCGAGCTGGACGAACAACACCGACCCGAACGTCGAATTCGACACGAAGGGTCGGGCGTACCAGATTTCCCTTCCGTTCAACGCCTACTGGACGAACCTGCATCCGAACGGGACGATCTCCGGTGACTACAGCGACGACCTCGGCAAGACCTGGCACCGCTCCCAAGGAGCTGACAAGTACGGCTACATCGAGTTCCTCAACAATCAGACGAGCCTTGCGGTCGGAGGGTTCGAGGACAAGCAATGGGTCGCCGTGAACCACTCGCCGCTGACGAAGTACCAGGATCACGTCTACGCGATGTGGGCGATCTTCAACGGCCAGGGGATCAAGCTGCGGGAGTCGGTGTCACGCGACCGCGGCCTGACCTACTCGATGCCGGTCACGATCACGTCGCCCTCGGACACCGGCCCGTCGAACTTCGGCGTGTATCCGTCGGTGGATGCGGCAGGCAACCTCTACGTCGCGTTGGCGTCGTATCGCGTGAAGACGGGTGGGTTCGACGCCACGATCTACGTGACGAAGTCGACCGACGACGGGAACACGTTCTCGCCCTGGACGAAGGTCGCGTTCGCGCACGGCTATCCCGGCGACTACGTCAACGGCAACTTCCGGGACGGTATCCTGCAGAACTTCACGGCGAGCACGACCTACCCCGGACACGCCTACGTGACGTACGAGGACTACAACTCGACGACGGGCACGATGGACGTCAAGTTCTCCTACACGACCGACGGAGGATTCGGCTTCTCTACTCCGATCACCGTCAACGATGCTTCCACGGTCGCCGACGGGACGGATCAGTTCCAGCCGTCGGTTGCGGCCGGCCCCGACGGAGCTGTTGCCGTTGCGTTCTACGATCGGCGTGGGACGTGCCCGGCGGACAGAAGCGTCGCCCCCGAGAACGTCGGGAAGGCGAACGCCTGCATCGACGTCTCCGTCCAGGCGTACAAGGACAACGGGTCGAGCGTGACACCGGTCGGCACGAATGCACGGATGACCGATTACGCGTGGGATCCGAGCCAGCCGCGCCAACACATCGGCGGCATCGGCCAGATTGCTTGCTACGCGCACCGCGACCCCTGTCCGGGCGTCTTCATCGGCGACTACTTCGGCCTCGCCGTCTCCGGCGGCAACATCTACGGCTTCTTCATCTCGACCCACTACCCCTCAGGCGTGCGCGCCGACGAGGGCGGGAAGGTCTATTACCAGCAGGCCATCCTTGCGACGGTTGCTCGCTCGGGCTTCGGCACGGGCTACTAGACGGACTGCAGAGGGCCGCTCTTGCGGGCGGCCCTCTGTTTCAACTCGGATCGGCGCCTCGGTGACCTTGGGGCGCACACCTAGAATTTGGTCATGGAGCGAAAGCTCGCAACGGTCCTGTTCGCAGACCTCGTCGCGTCGACGGAGCTTGTGTCCGGCCAGGATCCGGAGGTCACCCGCCGTCGCGTCACGAGCTTTTTCGACGGGGTCCAGCGCTGCATCGAGACCCACGGCGGAACCGTGGAGAAGTTCGCCGGTGATGCAGTCATGGCGGCCTTCGGAATCCCGCGAGCGCACGAGGACGATGCCGAGCGTGCAATCCGGGCGGGCCTCGGCATCTTGACGCACGTGCGCGAGCTCGGGCTCGAGGCGCGGGTCGGGATCGAGTCCGGCGAGGTGGTCGTCGACGAGACCGATTCGACCTTCGCCACCGGCGAGGCGGTCAATGTCGCCGCGCGGCTGCAACAGGCTGCTGCGCCGGGTGAGATTCTGATCGGCGAGGCGGCGTTCCGGCTCGCCCAGGGGCGCGTCGAGGTCGAGGAGGCGGGACCGCTCGATTTGCGCGGCTTCCGCAACCCGATCGCCGCGTATCGGGTGCTTTCCGCCGGTGACGGATCACCGCCGCTCGCCAAGGTCTCCGCGCCGTTCGTCGGCCGCGCAGCGGAGCTCGAGCTGCTCGAGAACACCCTCGCGCGCACGATCCGCGACCGCCGGCCGCACGTCTTCACCGTCTACGGGGAACCGGGCGTGGGGAAGAGCCGCCTGATCCGGGAATTCCTCGCCGGGGTCGAGGGCGCCACGATCCTGTCCGGTCGCGCGCTGCCATACGGCGAGGGCGTGACCTACTGGCCGTTGGCCGAGATGGTCAAGTCGGCCGCCGGGATCACGGACGACGACCCGATGGAGACGGCCAGGGAGAAGCTGATCGAGTGTTGCGGCGACGAGGCGATCGCCGAGCTGCTCGGTCTCGCGTCCGGCGTGCTGGAAGCGGTCGAAGGGGAGCGCGGCCAGCCGGAGATCGCCTGGGCGGCGCGCGAGTTCGCCGACGAGCTGGCCGACGTGCAGCCGTTGGTCATGGTCTTCGAGGACATCCACTGGGCGGAAGAGCCCTTGCTCGAGCTGATCGACCATCTCGCGCAGTGGGTGCGCGAGCGTGCGCTGCTGATCCTCTGCCTCGCGCGGCCGGAACTACTCGACGTGCGGCCGGGCTGGGGAGGTGGTCGCGTGCGCTCGACCGCGATCGAGCTCGAGCCGCTCGGACGCGAAGACAGCGAGGCGTTGGCAGACGCGTTGCTCTCAGAACACGGCGTGACCGGGAAGGTGCGTGCGCGCCTCCTCGACAAGACCGAGGGCAATCCGCTGTTCGTCGAGGAGACGGTGCGGATGCTCGTGGAGCAGGGAGCCGATGGCAGCGACCGGATCCCCGATTCGCTCCAGGCGATGATCGGCGCGCGCATCGACAGGCTGCCGGCGGGCGCGAAGATCGTGCTCCAGCGCGGCTCGGTGATCGGACGCACCTTCTGGACGGGCGCAATCGATCATCTCTCACCCGAATACGACTTGGATGAACTCGAGGACCTGCTCGACGACCTGCTCCTGCGCGACCTCGTCTCCCGCGAAGAGCGCTCGACGATCAGCGGCGAGGCGGCGTATCGCTTCAAGCACGTGCTCATCCGCGAGGTCGCCTACGGCGGTCTGTCGAAATCAGGGCGGGCCGAGTACCACACACGCTTCGCGGAATGGCTGCGCGAGAAGGCCGACAAGGAGTTGCTCGAGATCCGCGCCTATCACCTCGACCAGGCGTGCGCCCTCTACGCCGAGTTGGATGGACATCCTCCCGAGGAGCTGGCCCGCACTGCGGCGAAGGCACTCGCGTCAGCAGGCAAGCGCGCGCTCTCGCGTGAATCGAACGTTTCGGCGCGCAAGCTCCTGCTCCGTTCGCTGGAGCTCGAGCCGACCTTAGAGCGCCGGTTTCTCGCCGCGCGCGCCGCCTGGCAGCTCGGAGATCTACCGGTCGTGCGCGACGAGATGAGCGAGATCGCGGAGCAGGCCGAAGCAGAGGGCGCCCGCGACATTCAAAGCCGAGCCCTCACAGCGCTTTCCGAGGCCGCGGCCTCCCTGGACGGTGAGCTGGGCCGCGCAGCAGAGCTCGCGGACGAGGCACTCGCGGTTGTCGAAGCCGACGACCATGACGGCCGCTTCAGGGCGCTCGACCGCCGTGCCCGCGTCGCGAGATGGGTCGGACGCGAGGCGGAGGCGGAGGAATATCTGGAGCGGGCGCTCGAGGCCGCGCGGGCTGCCGGACGGAAGGACCACGAGGCGAGGGCCGCGCTTCAACTGGCCGGGATCTACATCAGCCGGATGGAAGAGCACAAGGCCGAGCCGCTCATCGACCGCGCGCTCGAGCTGGCCGACGAAAGCGGCAGCATCGTCGCGCGCGCGAGTGCGGCACAGTCGAAGGGCGGCCTCCATCGCGTGCGAGAGCAGTACGAGGAGGCCGAGGGTTGGCTGACGAAGGCGCTCGACCTTTACCGTGAGACGGCGTCGGTATCGGAGATTGCGTGGACGTCCAGACAGCTGGCCCAGGTGGCGTGGAAGACCGGCAATCTCGTGAAGGCCGAGAAGCTCTTCCGCGAGTCGATCCGCCTGCTCGCACCGATGCGGGAGCGGGGCACGCTGTGCGAGAGCCAGCGCCTGCTCGCGCAACTACTCCTCGCCGAGGGCCGGATCGACGAGGCGGAGAAGTACGCGCTCGCCGGCCGCGAAACTGTGAGCGCGGAGGACGTCCTGTCACGAGCGACCACTCGGATCGCGCTCGCACAGGTACGCGCAGGGCAGGGACGCGACGAGGAAGCGGAAGCGCTGTTCCGCGAGGCCGTGGAGATCATCACCGGTAGCGAGCACTGCCGGGTCCTTCTCGACGTGCTGCCTCCCTACGCGGAGTTCCTGCGTGCCGGTGATCGCGAGGCCGAAGCGGTCGCGCTCGAGGCGCGACTGGCCGAACGCGTGCCGACGGCCGCATAGAGCTCCTCGCGGATCGCCTGGTTCGAAGCTTCGTCGGGCGACTCGGTGATCACGGTCGCAGGACGCTCGAAGTTGCGCAGCGCAGCGCCGAGCGGCTTGACGCGCAGCGTCCCTTCACCGTACGGAAGGTGCTTCGTCTCGTTGCGGTTGGCGTAAGCGATGTCGGAGAAGTGGATGTGGAACGGCGCGTCGGGAGGGAGCACCGCGTCCGCTCCTTCGAGAATTTCCTGGAACGCCGAGGTATCGGTGAAGCCACCGTCCGTCACCGCGTGGAGGTGCGCGAAATCGATGACGGGGCGAACCCAGTCGGTGCGTGCAGAGATCGCGAAGATGTCCTCCGCAGTGCCGAGCTCGCGCACGCGACCCATGATCTCCACGCCGAAGGGAACTGCGCGGCCCTTCTTCTCCAACCGCTCGCGCAGCTCGCCGAGCTGTTCGACCACGGAGTCGATTGCCGCGTCTCGCTCGCGGCCGAGGAGGAAGCCGGGGTGGAAGACGACGACCTCCGCGCCGGCGGCCCTCGCGATGCCCGCCGAATGGTCGAGCATGCCCACGGCCATATTGAGCTTCTTGCCACGTTCGGCATGGCCCATGAACCCCGCGATCGGCGCGTGGACGGACAGGACGATGCCCGCGTCGCGCGCCAGCTCGCCGAACCTCTCCGCCCACGGGTAGTCCATCCAGAACTTCCCCTCGAAGTCGATCTCGCAGGCGGTGTAGCCCCGTTCCTGGAGGAGCGCGATCGCCTCCTCGGGGCTCGCTCGGGACGGCACGCGGGCCGGGCCATAGTGCAACTGGGCCACGTCCCGAGGGTACTCCGCAACGGGAGGCTCCCGCTCCGAAGAAGGTCGAGGGACGCCTAACCTGCGCCGTTCCCGAGCTACGGAGGGCTTAGAAGGGCAGCGGGAGCTGCCGGGAGGCATCCCGACAGTGCATCAAAGGAGGGCGCGCAGCGCGTCTCGTGCAATCACCGCGTTCCCGACCGACCTCGATCGCGGCCGTGGAGAAAGCGCCTCACGGCGCTCTCTCCACGCTTCCTCAGGGACGGGCCGCTAAGGGATGAACGCGAGGTCCTCCGGCAGCATCGACGTGGGGGTCTCGAAGAACGGCGCCGGCCCGTCGGGGTCGATGGTGATCGCCCCGTCGCTTGCGAAGAACGTGGCGATCTGCTGCTGGGCGGCGAGCGCGTACGGCGCACCCGCTCCGGTGATGTTCGTCAGGAAGGTGTGCGGGTTCTTGCTCACCGCGGAGTTCGCCGCGAACGCGAGGTCGTTGCGGAAGAGCGTCGCGCGCGACGCGAGCTGGCCGGCTCGCAGGATCGCGGTCGCCGTCGGGTTCGGAACCGTCTTGTCGCCGCGCGCGAACTGGACGATCACCGGCCGGGTGATGAACGGCGCGAACGCCGCCGGGTTGGCGGCCTGCTGCGTCCACTCCGTGTTGTCGATCAGGGCCTGGATCGCGGAGGCGCCCGGCACGGTGTCGACTAGGAGCGGCAGGTTGCGGAGCGGGATATTCTCGACGAACGACGTGAACGACGCATTCGGCACCGCGTTGTAGAGCGACGGGGTCCGCGTGATCAGGGAGATCCCGACCAGCGGCCGGAAGCTCGGGCTCAACC
>JBGPYI010000127.1:0-6720 GCA_041493175.1 Gaiellaceae bacterium
GGACCGGCGAAGATGACTGCGACGCGCTTCCAGGTCCGCTGGCGCCAGTAGGCGTCGGGGCTGAGCGCGTCTCGCAGCTCGTCCACGGAACGGCGCGCAGCCTTCGCCGCAGCGGGACTGAGGCTCGTCTCCTCGACGGCGCGCTCGAGCTCGGGAACCGCGTCTCGCGCGCCGTCGAGATCGCCCGCTTCGAGAGCACGCTTCACGCGTGCGACCTTCGGAAACAGGCTCGGATCTTCGGCGAGCGCCGACGCAAGCTGGACATCGAGGTCGGACGCAGCGGGACGGTGCATGCCCGGGATCTTCACGTAGCCTCCGAGCGGGATCGCGCCGATTCCGTACTCGATCCCGTTGCGTGTGACCTTGACGAGCGCCGGCGGAAAGCCCAGATAGAACCGGCGAGGCCTCATCCCGACGGCGCGCGCGACGAAGAAGTGGCCGGCCTCGTGCAGGAGGATCAGACCCGCGAGGCCGAGGATGGCGATCAGGATGCTCATGATGCGACCTTGAGCGCTTCTTCCACATGACGGCGGGCCGCCTCGTCCGCGGCGACGAGCTCGTCGAGATCGCGCGCGGGAGAGCCATCGGCCGCAGCAAGCGCGGCTGCGACCACTTCCGCGATCCCGAGGAATGGCAGCCGTCCCTCGAGGAATGCCGCGACAGCCACCTCGTTCGCCGCGTTGAACGCGCAGGGATACGTGCCGCCCTGCTCTCCCGCATCCCGGGCGTGCGCGAGCAGCGGAAACGTCTCCAGGTCGGGTGGCTCAAACTCGAGCGTCATGCCACCGGCGAGATCAAGCGCCGGAATCGGTGTGGCGCTGCGTTCGGGATACGTAAGTGCATAGGAGATCGGCACGCGCATATCCGGATACCCGAGATGCGCGAGCGTTGCACCGTCCCGGAAGCGGACGAGCGCATGCACGACCGAGGTCGGGTGCACGACGACCTCGATCTGCTCGTACGGGAGGCCGAACAGGAAGTGAGCCTCGATCAGCTCGAGGCCCTTGTTGGCGAGCGTCGCGGAGTCGACGGTGATCTTCGGCCCCATGTTCCACGTCGGGTGCGCCAGAGCGGCGGCCGGGGTGACGTCCTCCAGCTCGTCACGCGTCCGGCCACGGAACGGTCCACCGGAAGCCGTGAGCACGAGAGAGTGGACCTGGTCGGGCAAGCGACCTTCAAGGCACTGGAAGGCACCCGAATGCTCGCTGTCGACGGGAATGAGCCGCCCTCCCCCGCGTCGCTGTGCGCCCAGGGCGAGCTCCCCTGCGGCGACCAGGCTCTCCTTGTTCGCGAGTGCAAGATCGACGCCTCGCTCGAGGGCCCAGAGCGTCGCGGGCAATCCTGCGAAGCCGACCACCGCGTTCAGAACGAGGTCCGGCTCGGCCCGCTCGAGCAGCTCGGTGAGATCGCCGCCGGCCTGGGTCAGCGGCGCCAGCCCGTCGATGGGCTGCGAGCCCGATGCGGCGGCGCAGAGCTCGAGCCCCGGATGCGCCTCGATGATCTCCAGCGCCTGGCGCCCGATCGAGCCGGTGGCGCCAAGAAGCGCAATCCTCTTCATCACGCAGGAAGTGTAGGTTCGCCGCGGTGATCCGCCCCGGAACAGCTGACGACGCTAGAGGGGTCGCCCGGGTGCACGTGGAGACGTGGCAGGCTGCCTACGCGCACGCTCTGCCGCCGGAGCAGCTGCAGGCGCTGTCAGTGGAGGAAGCGGTCGAAAGACACCGGAGCCGGCCCCCCACGTTCGTCGCAGAACGCGGCGGAGAGATCCTCGGCTTCGTCGCCGTCGGCTCCAGCAGAGATCCGGGCACGGGCGGTGAGCTCTTCGCGATCTACGTCCACCCGGAACACTGGGGAACGGGCGTCGGGCGCGCGCTGATCGAGGCGGGCGAGGAGGAGCTGCGCAGGCTCGGACACCAGGATGCGATTCTCTGGGTACTCGACGACAACCCAAAAGCGCGGCGCTTCTACGCGCTCGCCGGTTGGTCGCTGGACGGCACCGCCCGCGGGATCCACATCTTCGGATTCGATGTCTCGGAAGTCCGCTACGCGAAGCGTCTCTAGGCCGCGTTGAACGCGCGCAGCAGGTAGTACGACGCCACCACCGCGAACAACAGGGAATCGATCCGGTCGAGGACGCCGCCGTGCGCTGCCAGCAGCCGGCCGCTGTCCTTCACCTGCATGTCCCGCTTAATCGCGGACTCGAAGAGGTCGCCGAGCGGCGCGGCGATCGCGATCACGGTGCCGAGCACAATCGACTGCCCGATCGACAGGTAGTGCTGCTTGTACAGGGCGACGAACGCGACGAAGATCGTCGCAGCGGTTCCGAAGAGGAAGCCTTCCCAGGTCTTCCCCGGCGAGAGCGCAGGCGCGAGCTTGTGACGGCCGACTAGCCGCCCGGCGAAGAACGCGCCGATGTCGCCGGCCCAGACCGCCAGCAGGACGGTGAACGTCGCCAGCTCTCCTTCGCTCGGAATCTGGCGCAGGAGCAACAGGTGTGCAAGGCACAGGCCGATCCAGCCCGCGCCGAGCACCGTGGACGCGATCGCCACAGTTGCGGACTGCCGCGTGGTGGCGATCCAGTGCAACAGGAACGCGAACACGATGGTGCTGAGGAAGCCCGCCACAGTCCACTCGAGGCCGGCGAGGTGCGCACCGAGAAGCGACAGGAGCGCTCCTGCATACGCCGCCAGGATGACCGGACGCAGCGAGCGAATCATCAGCGCGTACTCGTGCAGCGCGAGAACCGCCGCGACGCCCGCCAGCGCGAACAGCCACCAGCCGCCCGCCCAGACGATCAGCAGCACGAGCGGGACGCCGACGACCGCGACCAGCACGCGCGAAACTAGAGGTGCCATTACCTGCCGCCGAAGCGGCGCCTGCGGCTGGCGTAGTCGTCGAGGGCGGCGCGGAGGTGGTCCTCGCCGAAATCGGGCCAGAGTGTGTCGACGAAGACCAGCTCGGCGTAAGCGAGTTGCCACAGGAGGAAGTTGGAGATCCTCAGCTCGCCGGAGGTACGGATCAGGAGGTCGGGGTCGGGCATCTCGGGCGCATTGAGGTAGGTCGCGAACGTCTCCTCGTCCACCTCTCTGCCGCCGGCGACGGCGCGGTTCGCGGCCTCCACGATCTCCGCACGCCCGCCGTAGTCGAACGCGATCCAGAGATCAAGGCGACGGTTCCCTTCGGTCTCGCCCTCGAGCGCAGCCATCCGCTGCTGCAGCGGGGCCGGCGCACGGTCGCGGCGGCCGATGAAACGCGTGTGCACTCCCTGGCGCACGAGGTCCGGCAGCTCGCGCTCGATCGTCTCGGTGAAGATCTCCATCAGGAGCTCTACCTCGGCCGGCGGCCGGTTCCAGTTCTCGGTGGAGAACGCATACACGGCGAGCGAGTCGACGCCGAGATCGATCGCCGCTTCCACCGTTCGCCGCAGCGCCTTCGTCCCGGCCCGGTGCCCGGCGGCGATCGGGAGCCCGCGTTTGCGCGCCCAGCGCGCATTCCCGTCCATGATGATCGCCACCGCGTGCGCGACGTCCGGCAGGTCGGGCTCGGCCGCCGGTCGGACGTGCCGCAGGGTTCTGATCTTCGTGAGGAGGCTCATGTTTTGTCTTCTTTACCGAGCGAAGCGAAGGTCTTTCGCAAACCCGCGGAAAGTGCGCAGCACTTTCCGCGGTTAAACCTCCATGATCTCTGCTTCTTTGTGCTTGAGCAGGTCGTCGATCGTCTTCGTGTGCTCGTCGGTCAGCTTCTGCACGCGTTCCTCCGCGCGGTGCTCGTCGTCTTTGCCGACCTCCCCCTTGGCCAGGTCCTTCAAATGCTGGACGGCGTCCCGACGAACGTTTCGCACCGCGATCCTTCCCTCCTCCGCGATCTTGCGCACGATCTTCACCAGCTCCTTGCGGCGCTCCTCGGTCGGCTGGGGCATCGGGAGGCGGATGACCTTACCGTCGTTTGACGGCGTCAGGCCGAGATCCGACTCCTGGAGCGCCTTCTCGATCGCCTTGATCGAGGTTGGATCGAAAGGCTGGATCGTCAGCATCCTCGGCTCGGGAACGTTGATCGTCGCCAGTTGCTTGAGCGGCGTCTGCTGGCCGTAGTAGTCGATCTGCACGCGGTCGAGGAGCGCCGCTGACGCACGCCCGGTACGAACGGTGTTGAACTCCGTTCGCGTGTGCTCGACGCTCGCATCCATGCGGTTCTGGGCGTCCTGGATGAACTGGTCGACGGTGGCCATCAGCGCTCCTCCTTCGCCGGCGTCGAGATGATCGTGCCGATGCGATCGCCGGCGATCACGCGGCGAATGTTTCCGTCAGCAAGGGCGAAGACGTAGATCGGCAGATTGTTGTCCATGCAAAGGGACAGCGCCGTGGTGTCCATCACCTTGAGCCCGCGCTCGATTGCTTCCCGATGCGTGAGCTCCGGGAGGAATTCCGCCTCGGGGTCGAGCTGCGGATCGTTTCCGTACACGCCCGCCGTGCCGTGCTTCGCCATCAGGATGGCGTCCGCGTTGATCTCCAGAGCTCGAAGAGCTGCGGCCGTGTCGGTCGTGAAGAACGGGTTGCCGGTGCCGGCTGCGAAGATCACGACGCGGCCCTTCTCGAGATGCCGAATCGCGCGTCGCCGGATGTACGGCTCGGCGACCTCCTTCACCTCCAGCGCCGAGAGAACCCGCGTGTCGGCGCCTCGGTCCTCGAGGGCGTCCTGAAGCGCCAGCGAGTTGAGCACCGTCGCCAGCATCCCTGCGTAGTCCGCCGTCGCGCGGTCCATACCTTCGGCCGCAGCCGACATGCCGCGGTAGATGTTGCCGGCCCCGACCACGACAGCCGTCTCGACCCCAGAGGTCTGCACCTCGACGATCTCCTCCGCGATGGCGTCAATCGTCGCGCGGTCCATGCCGTACTCGCGATCGCCCATGAGCGACTCCCCCGAGAGCTTGAGCAGGATGCGCCGGAAGACCGGGCTGCCCATCTCGGGCGCCTCCGCGATCGCTTCCTCCGGCTGGACGGTCATCCGGTCAGCGCGAACCGCTCGAACTCCAGCACCTCGGCGCCTTCCTCGGAGAGCGCCTGACCCACGGTCTTCCCGGTGTCGTGGATCCAGGGTTGTTCCGTCAGTACCCGATCGGCGAAGAAGCGCTTGTTGAGCATTCCTTCGACGATCTTCTCGCGTGCCTGGTCGGGCTTCGACAGGACCTCGTCCGAGTTCGCGAAGATCTCGCGCTCGGACTTCACGACGTCCTCCGGGACATCCTCCTTGCCGACCCACTGCGGGGACGAGGCTGCGATGTGCATCGCGATCTTGCGGGCGATGTCGCCTGAGCCGCCGCGAACCTGGACGAGCACGCCGAGCTTGTTCGCGGGCGGGTGCGCGTAGCCCTCGATGAGCCCGCCGTCGACCGCCTCGAAGCGTGCAGTGCCCGCGACGACGATGTTCTCGCCGAGCTTGCCCGAGAGCTCCTTCCGCTCCCCGTCGAGCCGCTCCGCGCCATCCGGACCGTCCGCCTCGACCACCTCGAGCACCTTCTTCGCGAACGCGAGGAACTCCTCGTTCTTCGACACCGGCTCGGTCTCACAGCCGATCGCGACCATCGTCCCGCGCTTGCCCTCGTCGGCAACGCGGTAGCCGACCTTGCCCTCGGTCGTAACGCGGCCCGCGCGCTTCTCGGCGCTCGCCATGCCGCGCTCGCGCAGCAGGCGCTTGGCGGCTTCGATGTCGCCGTTCGTGTCCTGCAGCGCGCGCTTGCAGTCCATCATCGGCGCAGCGGTCTGGTCGCGAAGCTCCTTGACGAGTGCTGCGCTGATGCCCGTCATTCGGCCGGCACCTCCTCCGGCTTCGCCTCCGCTGCGGGCGCGGCGTCGGCGACAGGCGCGGCCTCGGGGACAGGCTCTTCCTTCGGAGCCACCTGCTCGTAATCGCCCTCCGGGACCGTTGCCTGCTCCTCCGGCGGCGCTCCGTTCTTCGCGGGCGTGAAGTCGGCGGGAGTCGCCTTCTGCTGTCCTGCGGCGATGCCGTCGGCGATCACGCGCACGATCAGGTCGCAGGACCGGATGGCGTCGTCGTTGCCCGGCACGACGTAGTCGGCCTCATCCGGGTCGCAGTTCGTGTCGACGAGCGCCACGACCGGGAGCCCGAGCCGCCGAGCCTCGCGCACGGCGAGCTGCTCCTTCTTCAGATCGACGATGAACACGGCGTCAGGCTGGCGCTTCATGTCAGCCACTCCGCCGAGGTTCGCGTCGAGCTTCTCGAGCTCGCTCAGCATGGAGATGCGCTCTTTCGCCGGCAGCAGGTCGAGCTGGCCCTCGTCCTTCAGGCGGCGCAGCTCGTGCAGGCGGTCGATGCGGTCGGAGATGGTGCGCCAGTTCGTCAGCAGCCCGCCCAGCCAGCGATGGTTGACGTACGGCATGTTGACGCGCTTCGCCTGCTCTTCCACGGCGCCCTGGCTCTGCTTCTTCGTTCCCACGAAGAGGATCGAGCCGCCTCGCTCGGCGACGTTTCGGGCGAAGGCGTGGGCTTCTTCCAGCAGCTGCAGCGTCTGCTGCAGGTCGATGATGTAGATGCCGCCGCGCTCCGTGAAGATGAAGCGGCGCATCTTTGGGTTCCAGCGTCGCGTCTGGTGGCCGAAGTGGACTCCAGCCTCCAGTAGCTCGCGCATAGAGACGACGGACATCGGGATCAGGTCCCCTTTCTGGTTGATTTGATTGCTGCCGGTGGGGCCTGGCTGGAACC
>JBGPYI010000041.1:0-11317 GCA_041493175.1 Gaiellaceae bacterium
CGACACCGGCGGTGGCGAAGTCACCGACCTTGCGCTCGAGCTTCAAGTAGGTGCCGCCCGCCCGCGCGCCGGGATCGGGAACGCGCACCTCGGTGACAATCTCGTTCGGCTCGAGCGATGTCGTAAACGGCCCCTGCAACAGCTCGTCAATCGGGATCGTGCGCTCGCCGCCTCCGGCTCGCGCGACCACGTCGGCGCGCACCGCCAGCATCACCGACCCCCAGTCGCCCTGCGGATCGGCGTGCGCGAGCGACCCGGCGACGGTGCCGAGGTTGCGCACGATCGGATCGGAGATCTGCGGCGCCGCGTCGCCGAGCGCGCCGTACTTCCCCTTCAGCAGGTCCGATCGCTCGCAGGTCTTGTGCCGGACGAGCGCCCCGATGCGCAAGTGCCCGCCCTCCTCGGCGAGCGTGTCGAGCCCGCCGATCCGGTTGATGTCCACGAGCGCCCGCGGCGCCGCGAAGCGAAGCTTCATCACCGGGATGAGGCTCATCCCGCCGGCAAGCACCTTCGCGTCACCCTCGTCGTAGCGCCCGAGGATCTCCAGCGCTTCGTCGAGCGTAGTCGGCGCGAAATACTCGAATTTCGCGGGATACACGGATAACCGCCTCCCTCCGCCCCGATCGATTGCTCTCCCGCGGGCGACAATACGCCTCGCCCGAAACCACTGCACGTCCTACGTGGCGCGCCCGCGCTCGGTTCTAGGAGAGCGCCTCCTCGATCGCGCGGCGGACGAGAATCGGCGCCAGGTGGCGGCGATACTCGGCCGTCGCGAACGGGTCGTCGATCGGCTCGGTCCCTTCCACGGCCGACTGCGCCGCCGTCGCCGGGTCCGCGCCGCCGACAAGCGCTTTCTCGACCCCGGTCGCACGCACCGGCGTCGGCCCCATGTTCGTCAGGGCGATACGTGCCGCGGCGACGCCGCCGTTCGAGCGGTCGACGACCGCAGCCACGCCGACGATCGCCCAGTCCTGGGCACGCAGCTGGAACTTTCGGTACGACCAGCCGCCGGTCGTCTTCGGCACGCGAATCTCCGTGAGCACGTCCTGCGGCCCGAGCCCAGTCGTGAACACGCCCTGGAAGAAGTCGCGCGCGGCGACGGTCCGGTCGCCGTTCATGACAAGCTCCGCGTCAAGCGCCACCAGCGCCGTCGGGACGTCCGAAGCCGGGTCGCCGTGCGCGCAGGCGCCGCCGATCGTTCCCAGGTGGCGAACCTGCGGATCACCCACCTCGCCGCAGGCTGCCGCGAGCAGCGGGCAGGAGCGCTTGAGGGTCGCGTCGTGCTCGAGATCCGCGTAACGCGTCAACGCGCCGATCGCGAGCCTGTCGCCGTCCTCGCGAACGTACGAGAGCCCCTCGATGCGTCCGAGGTCGATCAACGCGCTCGGGCTCGCGAAGCGAAGCTTCAACAGCGGTAGCAGCGACTGGCCGCCCGCGAGCAGCTTCGCGTCGCTGCCGTACTCGCCGAGCAGCTCGACGGCGTGCTCGACGGACTCGGCGACCTCGTACTCGAACCGTGCCGGGATCACGACGCACCTCCCTTCGCCGATTGGATCGCCCGCCAGACGCGCTCGGGCGTCACCGGCTTGTCGATCTCCGTCACGCCGAGCGGCGCGAGCGCGTCGACGACTGCGTTCACGACCGCGGGTGGCGCCGCGATCGTGCCCGCTTCGCCCACGCCCTTGACTCCCATCGGATTCGTCGACGAAGGCGTCGTCGTCCGGTCGGTGACGATCGACGGCAGCTCCGCGGCCGACGGGATGCGGTACGAGTGCATCGAGTTGGTCAGGAGCTGACCCTGCTCGTCGTAGATCGCCTCCTCGTACATCGCCTCCGCGATCCCCTGTGCCACTCCGCCGTGCACCTGTCCCTCGACGATCATCGGATTGATGACGTTCCCGCAGTCGTCGATCGCGACGTACTTGAGGATGTCGACCTCGCCGGTCTCGGTGTCGACCTCGACGGCGCATACGTGCGTGCCCGACGGAAACGTGAAGTTCGGCGGGTCGAAGACGTAGGTTGCCTCGAGCCCCGGCTCGACGTCCGGCGGCAGGTTGTGCGCCGTCCAGGCGGAGAACGCGAGCTCCGGGATCGTCTTCGTCCGCTCGGGAACGCCTCGCACGCGGAAGGCGCCGTCGGCGAACTCGACGTCGTCCACGGCCACCTCCAGCTCGTGCGCAGCGATCAGCCGTGCCTTCTCCTTGATCCGCTGCGCGGCATTCCAGAGCGCGATGCCGCCGACCGAGAGCGAGCGTGACCCGTACGTGTCCATCCCGAGCGGCGAGACGGCGGTGTCGCCGTGCAGCACCTCGACGTCGTCGAACGACACGCCGAGCTCGTCCGCCGCGATCTGCGCCCACGACGTCGCGTGGCCCTGCCCGTGCGGCGACGTTCCCGTGATGACTGTCACCTTCCCGGTCGGATGGCAACGGATCGTGGCCGCATCCCAGCCGCCCGCGCTGTACTTCAGGGCCGCGAGCACCTGTGACGGAGCCAGGCCGCACATCTCGATGTAGGACGAAAGCCCGACACCGAGGAGCTTCGTGTCGCCGCGCTGCCGCCGCTCGCTCTGCTCACGCCGCAGGCCTTCGTAGTCGATGCGCCGGAGTGCCTCGTCGAACGTCCGCTCGTAGTCGCCGGAGTCATAGAGCAGCCCCGACGCGACTTCCCTCGGCTGGTCGAAGGGCGGAATGAAGTTGAGCCGCCGGATCTCGGCGGGGTCCTTGCCGAGCCGGCGCGCGAGTGCGTCCATCGCCCGCTCGATCGCGTAGGTCGCTTCGGGCCGTCCCGCGCCGCGGTACGCATCGGTCGGCGTCTTGTTCGTGAACACGCCCGTGCACTCGAAGAAGTACCCCTGCACGTCGTACACCCCCGCGTACAGGAATGCGCCGAGCAGCGGAATCCCGGGCGTGACGAGCTGGTAATAGGCACCGAAGTCGGCCGTGAGGCGCGCACGCACCGCCGTCACCTTGCCCTCTGCCGTCGCCGCCAGCTCCATCTCCTGCAGCACGCCGCGCCCGTGGATCGTCGCGACGTAGTTCTCCGTGCGCTCCTCGATCCACTTCACCGGCCGGCCGAGCCGGCGCGCGATCGCGAGGCAGATCGCCTCCTCCGCGTAGACGTTCAGCTTCGAGCCGAAGCCGCCGCCGACGGCGGGTGCGATCACGCGCAGCTTCGTCTCCGGGATCCCGAGCGACAGCGCCAGCGTGATCTTGGCGATGTGCGGGACCTGCGTCGCCGACCAGATCGTGAACTCCCCCATCGCCGGGGACGGCTGCACGACCACCCCGCGCGGCTCGATCGCGTTCGGGACGAGCCGCGGGTGCCAGTAGCGCTCCTTGATCGTCACCTCGGCCTCGTCGAACAGCCGCTGCGTCGCGTCCCCGTCGCCGAGGCTCCAGGTGTACGCCTTGTTGTCGCCGAACTCGTCGTGCACGACCGGTGCACCGTCCCGCAGCGCCTCGTCGAGTTCCAGCACCGCTTCGAGCGGCTCGTAGTCCACTTCCACGAGCTCGAGCGCGTCTTTCACCGCCCCGCGCGAATCGCCAACCACGACGGCGAGGCCGTCGCCGGCGAAGCGAGCCTTGTCCGTCGCCAGCGGCCAGTGGCTCGGCATGCGCGCCTCTTCGTCGGCCTCCGTCGGAAAGCTGCGCGTCTGGATCGGCCACGCGCACGGCAGCGCCGCCGCCCACTCCTCCTGCAGGTCGGCGCCGGTGAAGGCCGCGACGACTCCCTCCTGCTCGCGCGCGCGAGAAACGTCGACCGACTTGATCCGGGCGTGCGCGTACGCGCTACGAACGATGCCGACCCACACCATCCCCGGCAATGTGATGTCGTCGACGAACTGCGCCTGGCCGGTGATGAGCTCGGGGTCCTCCTTGCGGAGGACGCCGCCCCCGACGTAGCGCTGCGCCTTGGTTGGAGCCTGGACTGTCTCGGTCATCCCGTCCTCCTCACGCCGGCGCCGCGGTCAGCTCGTCGGCCGCGCGCAAGATCGCCTTGACGATGTTCTGGTAGCCGGTGCAGCGGCAAAGGTTGCCCTCGAGGCCTTTACGGATCTCCTCCTCGGTGAGGGTGCCGTGCTCCTCGATCAAGGAGAGGGCGGCCATGATCATTCCGGGCGTGCAGAAACCACACTGCAGCCCGTGCTCCTCGTGAAAGGCGCGCTGAAGCGGATGAAGGTCGCCGTTGCTCGCGAGGCCCTCGATCGTCATCACGTCCCGCCCGTCCGCCTGGACGGCCAGCACCGTGCAGGCCTTGACCGACCTCCCGTCCAGCAGCACCGTGCAGGCGCCGCAGGTCGTCGTGTCACAGCCGACGTTCGTGCCTGTGAGGCCCAACTGCTCCCGTAGGAGGTAGACGAGCAGCTGGCGCGGCTCGACCTCGGCCTCGTGGCGAACGCCGTTGACGGTGATTGCGACCCGCCTCACGTTTCCTCCTCTGTTCGCTCCCCGGAGAGGCGAGCATACGATGTCTACTCATGGATTACGAGTCGGTCGAAGCCGTTGAGCGAGGGCTCGCAGACGAGTCGTACCTGGCCGACCGTGGGCTCGCGACGGCGGTGTATCTCGCGGTGGCGATGCAGCGGCCCTTGCTGCTCGAGGGCGAGGCAGGGGTGGGCAAGACCGAGGTGGCGAAGACGCTCGCGCGGCTGCTCGGCGGAGAGCTGATCCGGCTCCAGTGCTACGAGGGCATCGACTCCGCGCAGGCGCTCTACGAGTGGGACTACGCGAAGCAGCTCCTGTACGCGCGCGCCTTACAGGCGGGCGAGGTGCGGGACCACGTGTCAGAGCTGTACGGGCCGGAGTTCCTCGTCGAGCGGCCCCTCCTGCGCGCGTTGCGGGCGGGCTCGCGCGCCGTGCTCCTGATCGACGAGATCGACCGAGCCGACGACGAGTTCGAGGCGTTCCTGCTCGAGGTGCTCTCCGACTTCAGCGTGACCGTGCCCGAGCTGGGGACGATCGCGGCCGACGAGCCACCGGTCGTTGTCATGACGTCCAACCGGACGCGCGAGCTGCACGACGCGCTCAAGCGCCGTTGCCTCTACCACTGGATCGACTTCCCCTCGCTCGAACGCGAGGTGGCGATCGTGCGCACGCGCGCGCCAGAGGTGTCGGAGGCACTCGCCCGGTCTGTTGCAGAGGCAGTGGCGCAACTGCGGTCGCTCGACCTGATCAAGCCGCCCGGCGTTGCCGAAGCGATCGACTGGGCCCGCGCGTTGGTGCTGCTCGGCGCCGACGGCGCAAACGGGGACGCCGCGCGCGAGTCGCTCGGCTGGGCGCTCAAGAATCACGAGGACCTCCAGCGCGCGGAGGCCGAACTGTTCAGTGGCTGACGAGGTCGCCCGGCTGGTCGCGTTCGCGCGCGCATTGCGCGAGGAAGGGCTTGCGGTTGGGCCGGGGCGCGTGGTGGAGTTCTGCCGCGCAGCGGCAAAGCTGCCGCCTGAGGACCTGTACTGGGTGGGACGGTTGACGCTCGTCTCGCGACCGGAGGAGATCCCGATCTACGACCGCGTCTTCCACGGCGTGGTGGAGCCCGACTCGCCGACGCGGCAGGTCCGGGTCGTCGAGGAGGAAGTCTCGCTCGCCAGCCCGCGCGAGCTGCTGCGGACGAAGAGCTTCGCCGAGCTGAGCAAGGACGAGCTCGCCGAGCTCGCAGAGCTGATGAAGCGCCTGCAGCTGAACGTCCCGAGCCGCCGAACCCGTCGCCGTGAGTTCGCATGGAAGGGAAGTCCAGATCTGCGGCGCACGCTTCGCCGCTCGTTCCGCACGGGTGGCGAGCCTGTCGAGCGTGCCTGGCGGACGCGGCGGCGCCGCCGCCGGCGGCTGGTGCTCCTCCTGGACGTTTCCGGTTCGATGACGGATTACTCGCGCGCGCTCGTCCTGTTCGCGCGCGCGGCGCTGCAAGCGGATGCTCGCTGGGAAGCGTTTTGCTTTGGCACGCGCCTCACCCGCCTGACGAAAGCGCTGTCAACCCCAGACGCGGAGGAGGCGCTGCGCCGCGCGGCCGCCGAGGTCGTCGACTGGAACGGCGGAACCCGGATCGGCGACGCGGTTCGGGCGCTTATGCGCACGAACGTCGTGCGCGGCGCGGTGGTCGTGATCTGCTCGGACGGCCTCGACGTCGGCGAGCCCGAGCTGCTGCGCGCCGAAATGGCGCGACTGTCACGGCTCGCGTACCGCGTCGTTTGGCTCAACCCGTTGAAAGAGGACCCGGCCTACGAGCCGCTGGCCCGCGGCATGAAGGCGGCGCTCCCTCACGTCGACGTCTTCCTGAGCGGCCACAACCTCGCCAGCCTCGAGGCCATCGGAAAGGCGCTGTAGAGAAGCCTGGGTCTAGATGGGACATGCCCGAGATGTATGCTTGATATTGTGGGTTTGATGCATACAATGAGCCAGTGATCAAGCGTACATCGCTCAACCTGGACCTCGATCTCGTCGCAGACGCCCGTTCGGTGCTCCACACCCGCGGCACCACCGACACGATCCATGAAGCTCTTGCCGAGGTAGTCCGCCGCGAGCGGCTCCAGGCGCTCTCCGAGCGCACATTCGAGGAGTTGACGCCGGAAGCGCTCGCCTCGCTCCGGCAAACGCGCACGTAGTGGAGCTTGCCGACACTAGCGCCTGGTCGAACCGTCACAAGGCGGCCGCCGTCCGTGCCGAGTTCGACGGGCGGGTGACGCGCGGCGAGATCGCGACGTGCGAGATGGTAACGCTCGAGCTTCTGTGGACTGTTCGCGATCACACCGATTTCGTCGCTGCCCGCGCCGAGTTGGAGACGCTCCCGCAGGTGTCGATCGGGGAGCGCGTCTGGAGAAGGGCCACAGACGTGTTCGAAACGCTTGCGACCGAGGGCCCTCTCCACCACCGCCGGGTGCGGATACCGGACTTGCTCATCGCCGCGGCCGCCGAGCTCGCAGAAATCCCCGTTTGCCATTACGACGCGGACTTCGAGTTAATCGCCGGAGTCACCGGTCAGCCGGTGCGGGCGATTGCGCCGCTTGGATCGCTCTAGCTGCGGTAGCGCCTAGGCCGGCGGAATGTTCTGGTTGATCCGGAAGAAGTTGTCCGGGTCGTACTTCTGCTTCAAGCTCCGTAGCCGCTCGTACTTCTCCGCGCCGTAAGACTGCCGAACCCGCTCCGCCCCCTCGTCCCCGAGGAAGTTCACATACACGCCCTCGTGCCACGGTTCTAGCGCCGACCAGAAGTTCCGCACCCACTCGCGTTCCTCGTCGAAGCCTTCGCTCGTCTCGGTCGCCGCTCCGATGTTGTACGTGAACGCTGCGCCCCGGCCGTGGAATGCCGTGTCGTCGTCGCCGACATGGCTAATCGCTCCGCCCATCTGCCAGATTGGGAACGACGTCAGCGGCGACTTGATCTGCAGCGACCGCTCCATCGTGATGTCGATGACCTCGTCGCTTAGCTCCGCGACGTCGCAGGATTTGAAGTAGTACCAACGCTGCGGCACGAAGCTCGGGTCGAGCATCGCCTGGTGCGTCAGAAACGGTTTCACCATGCACACGTCCGCAACCGGATTCCCGAACTCGCGCAACGGCTTGATGAATTTCTCGCCCTCCTCCACGTCGCCGGCCCAGCACACGATCACCATCACGACCGGCTTGCCGTGCAGTTCCTGCGGGACGAACGGCAGCGGCGGTGCCTTCCTGTGCACCACGATCGTCATCAGGTCGTCCGGCGCGTCCGCGACCCAGTCGCGGTAGAACCTCAAGACCTCGCCCGACTGCTCCATTGGCCAGAAGATCGGCCCGGCCAACACCTGCGTTCCTAGCGGGACGCAGTTGAACTCGAACTCCGTGACGATCCCGAAGTTCCCGCCGCCGCCGCACACGCCCCAGAACAGGTCGGGATTCTCATCCGCGCTCGCCTTCACGAATTCGCCGTCGGCCGTCACCAGGTCCACCGAGACGAGCTTGTCGATCGACAGTCCGTGCTTGCGCTGGATCCAGCCGATCCCGCCGCCGAGCGTCAGCCCTGCCACTCCGGTGTGCGTGACGATGCCGGACGGCACCGCCAGCCCGAACGCCTGCGTCTCCTTGTCGAGCTCGCCGAGCAGTACGCCCGCCTGCACGCGCGCCGTCATCTTCTCCGGATCGACGCGCACGCCCTTCATGGGCTGGAGGTCGATCATCAGCGCGTCGTCCGCGACCGACAGGCCCGGGAACGAATGTCCCCCACTCCGCACCGCGACCGGCAGCCCGCTCTCCCGCCCGAACTTCACCGCGGCGATCACGTCCGAGACGCCCGCGCAGCGGATGATCAGCGCCGGGTGCTTGTCGAACGAGCCGTTCCAGATCTTGCGGTGCACGTCGTAGTCCGGATCGCCGGGACGAACGACGTGCCCGCGGAAGGGAGCTTCGTCGATCTGTATCTCGTCAGCGACAGCGGTCACGGCCCTAGTCTGGCACGAACGGGCCGGAGGCGCGAAACTCTGGGGATGGTCTCCGAGACCCGCTACGCCAGGAGTGGTGACGTCAACATCGCCTACCGCGTCGCCGGCGAGGGCCCTTTCGACGTCGTCTTCGTCCCGGGCTCCGGCTCTCACGTCGAGTTGGCGTGGGAGGTGCCGATCTTTCGCGCCTGGTTCGAACGGTTCGCTTCGTTCGCCCGTCTGATCCACTTCGACAAGCGCGGTACGGGCATGTCCGACGCAGTCTCCCCTGCGACGACCCTCGAGACGCGCATGGACGACGTCCGTGCGGTCATGGATGCAGCGGGCTCCAAACGAGCGGGGGTGATCGGCGTGTCCGAGGGCGGGCCGATGAGCATCCTCTTCGCGGCGACGTACCCGGGCCGGGCCTGGGCGCTCGTCCTCTATGGCGCAATGGCAAAGATAACGCGGACACCCGACTATCCCTGGGGCGAGGATGAGGCTGAGATCCTGCAAGCAATCGCCAACATCTCGGCCAGCCTGAGCGATCGTCCGCAACATCTCGAGGCGGCGGCGAGGGAGGCGTGCCCAAGCGCGAGCGAAGACGAAATCAAGGCTCTAGCGAAATACTTGCGCAACGCGCTGACCCCCCGCGCCTCGGCGGACCTCGAGCGCATGAACCTGGCAATTGACGTCCGCGACGTGCTGCAGGCGATTCGGATTCCCACGCTTGTGCTTCACAACGCGGTTGACGCCTGGGTCGAGGTCGGGAACGGCCGCTATCTCGCAGAGCACATTCCCGGTGCAACGTACGTCGAACTGCCGGAGAAAGGACACATCCCATCCGCCGCAACGTCCGGCCCATACCTCGACGAGATGGAGCGCTTCCTCCGCCGTGCCTGGGACGCCGGCGCCTCGGAGGAGAGCGAGCCGGACCGCGTCCTCGCGACCGTCCTCTTCACGGACATCGTCGGTTCGAGCGAGCGCGCCGCGGCGCTAGGTGATCGCGAGTGGCGCAAGATGCTCGAGCAGCATCACGAGCTCGTGCGGCGCCAACTCGTCCGCTTTCGCGGCCGCGAGGTAGATACGGCGGGCGACGGCTTCTTCGCGAGCTTCGACGGGCCGGCTCGCGCGATCAAGTGCGCGTGCGCGATCTCCGAGTCGGTGGGCGAGTTGGGCCTCGACGTGCGTGCGGGTTTGCACACCGGGGAGTGCGAGCTGGTGGACGGAAAGGTCGCAGGCATCGCCGTGCACACGGGCGCGCGGGTCGCGTCGCAGGCGCAGCCAGGCGAGGTGCTCGTCTCCAGCACCGTCAAGGACCTCGTCGCTGGCTCAGGGATTCAGTTTGAGGACCGCGGTCTCGCGGCCCTCAAAGGGATCCCCGGCGAGTGGCGCCTGTTCGCCGTCGAACGGTGATCCGCTAGCCCGTCGCGGCGAGCAAAGCTTCGCCCTCGCGAATGTACCGCGTCGCGCCCACCGCGCGGTAAAACGCCAGCGCGCGGTGGAGCTGCTCGTCGGCTTCCGCGCGTCGGCCCTCGCGAACCAGCTGCTCAGCGCTCCGCAGCCTAAGCAAGGCCTCGGGCGTGCGGGCGTCGATCTCCCCCAGGATGTCAGCCGCGAGCCGAAAATCGGCCTCCGCCACAGCTCGAGCCGCCCGGATCCACGGTGAGTCGATCGGCTCGCGATCGAGGAGGGCCACGACCTCAGCCTCGCGTCCCAACATCAGAGCCGCCCAGGCAAGCATGTGCGACCCCACGCTGACGAAACCCAGGGTAGGCAGTTCGCGCAGGGCTGCAAGCGTTTCAGCGACCGTCTCTGCCGCCCGCTCCACGTTTCCGGTTGAGAGGAAGACGAGCGAGGCCCTTGCCAAGGTCGACTGGAAGAGCTGCGGGTCCCCGGCCGCACGCGCCAACTCGACTGCGCGCTCGGTATCGCTCTCCGCTCCCGGCGAATCGGCACGCCCTAGCCGGATCAACCCGCGGAAGCTGTAACAGGCCGCAGCCTGGTAATGAGGCGAGCCGCTCTCGACCTCGGCCAGGAACGCGTTCGCCCACTCGAGTGCCTCGTCCCATAAACCTTCGATGTATCGATTGCCGACTGCAGGTCCGCCGTCTAGGAAGCGAAGAAACCCAGAGTGGCCAAAGTGCTTGGCAAGCTCCCGAGTCTTCGCTTCCCCTTCTCGTGCGCGCCCGAGCTCTCCGTAGACGATGTGCATCACGGCAAGGTTGTTGTGCCCTCTGATTAGATCGGAGATCGAGTTCAGACGGGAAGCAATCGCGATGCTCTCCTCGAGATCGGTGACCCCTCCCGGATCACCGCTGAACGCGCGCGCGGAGCCGATGTTGTTGAGAGCATGCGCGCGCAGGTCGTCGAGCCCGAGCTGTTCGGCCATGCTGAGTGCCTCGCGTCCGAGCTCGATGGCGCGCTCGTTGTGGTCGGCAAGCATCTCGTACCGGGAGACGTCGCTGAGCACCGCAGCCTGGATACGAGAGGGCGGAGTATCGGCAACGAGCGCACGGGCGTCGGCGAGATGCTCGAGCATGCGGTCGCGCTGACCGGATTTCCAAGAGAGGTTGGCGAGCATCAACGACGCTTCCGCGGCCCGCTCGCGATCGCCGGCTACAAGAAAGCCGGCTCGGGCTGCTTCGAGCTCATCCGCGCCTTCCGCATGACGGAAGAATCGAGTCCGGCCCTGACGCAAAAGCAACTCGGGCCGCTCTGGATCATCGGGTGGCAGCAGGGCGAGAGCCTCGGCGTAGTAGCGCTCGGCCTGCGGCAGCGCGTTGAGCGTCGCAGCCCGGTCCCCTGCGTCACGTAGCGCAACTCTCGCCCGTCCGCCGAGCGTGTCGAGGTCCTGACCGGAGGCACGTGCGAGCTCGAGCGCGCTCAGGTAATGGTGCGCGACCATCTCGGCATGGTCCTCGGGCCG
>JBGPYI010000110.1:0-7263 GCA_041493175.1 Gaiellaceae bacterium
AGCGGCGGCATGTCGAGCGCGTGCGGTACGTGGTAGTCGTAAAAGTTGGGCGTGAGCAGGTTGCCCTCCTCGTCGTAGGTGAAGATCTCGTGCGTCGCCGCGCCGAGTGCCTGTGCGGTGGCGCCGTGTACCTGCCCCTCGACGATCTGCGGGTGGATGCGATTGCCGCAGTCGTCCACCGCCGCGTAGTCGACGATCTCGTACACCCCGGTCTCCGGGTCGATCTCGAGCGCGCAGGCATGGATCTGCGTCGCGTAAGTGAGCGTCAGGTTGCCGAACTTGCGCTCGAGGTCCGGCTTCTCGAACTGCGGCCTGTAGACATGCCGCACGTTGAGCGTGATGTCGAGGTCGGGCGGCAGCCCAGCGTTGTTGGCGTTGAGGATCGCGCCGAGAGCCATGAACGGCAGCGCGGCTTCGGGGTTGCCCTTGATCCGCGCCTGGCTCTCGACGAGCTCGATGTCGTCGGGTGAGCAGCCGAAGACGGCCGCGGCGAGCTGCTTCATCTCGACGGCGAGCTTTTCGGTGGCGCCTTTGACCGCGCCCAGCCCCGTGACGGCGAACTGCGACGCGTACGTCCCCGAGAACCCGGCGGTCGAGTTCCAGTACGTGTCGTGGCCTGCCCGCACGTTCACGTCGTCGGGCGTGCAGCCGAGAATCTCGGCGACGACCTGCGACGTCGTCGTCTCGTGCCCCTGGCCCTGCGGCACCGTTCCGAGCGTCACCACGATCTCGCCGAAAATGTCGAGCTTCACGGTTGCGACCTCGTTGTTCCCGGAGAACTGCAGCTCCGGGTTCAAGATCATCGACTGGCCGAAGTTGTTCGTCCCGGAGTCGAGCGTGGAGCCGATGCCGATGCCGAAGAGCTTGCCGCGCGACTCGGCGTCCCGGCGCCTCTCCTCCAGCGAGTCGTAGCCGATCAGGTCGAGCGCGATGTCCAGGCAGCGGGCGTAGTCGCCCGAGTCGTAGATGCAGCCGTTCGGGGTCTCGTAGGGGAACTCTTCGCGCTTGACGTAGTTCTTCTTCCGCACCTCGATCGGGTCGAGGCCGAGCTCGCCGGCCACTATGTCGACGATCCGCTCGGTCAGCCACAGATGCTGCATCCTGGAGTAGCCCCGGTTCGGCGCCACCGGCGACTTGTTCGTGCAGACCTGGGTGAAGTCGACGCGGACGTTGCGCCAGCGGTAGCAGCCCGGCGTGACCTGCGCCCAGATGATGCAGCCGAGCGGCTCGTAGCGCGGGAACGCACCGCAGTCGTCGATCGCGCGGACAGAAAAGCCCAGCATCGTCCCGTCCGCCTTCACCGGGACGGTCACGTCGAGGAAGGTGCGCTCGTTCCCATGTGTGTTCGCCGTGTGCTGATCGGTCCGCCATTCCGTCCACTGAACCGGCCGGTTGAGCTTGCGAGCGAGGAGACAGCAGGCGGTGTACTGAGGATGGAGCGTGATCTTGTTGCCGAAGCCGCCGCCGATGTCCTGGCTGACGAAGCGGAGCTTGTCGATCCCGACACGCAGCGCCGGCGCCATCCAAATCGCGCCCACGCCCGGCATCTGGTGGTTCCCGTGGATCGTCCACTGCCCGGTGCCGCGGTTGAACTCGACGAGGCAGCCGGAGCACTCGAGCGGGGTCGACGAGAAGCGGTCGAAATGCAGGCGTTCGATGCGGACGACGTGGTCGGCGTCTGCGAGCGCAGCGTCGAAGTCGCCCCAGTCGAACACGCCCGACCAGACGGTGTTCGACCCGGCGTCCTCGTGCAGCACAACCTCGTCCTTGAGCGACTCCTCGCCGTCGAGAACGTGCGGCAGCGGCTCGTACTCGACTTCGACGAGCTCGGTCCCGTCACGAGCCAGCTCGCGCGTGCGCGCGACGACCGCAGCCACTGGGTCGCCGACGTGGCGCACGCGGCCGACCGCGAGGGCGTAGTCCTTGATGTTCGCTCCGGGCGGCGTGGAGAGCTCGAAGAAGGGATCGGTGAGGATCGCCACCTCGTCACCGGTAAGCGTCCCGTAGACGCCGTCCAGCTCGAGCGCCTTCGAGACGTCCACCGACTTGATCCGTGCGTGGGCGTACGGCGAGCGCACGAAGTGGACGTAGCCCATCTCGTGCCGCTTGACGTCGTCGAAAAAGACGCCCTCGCCCTGGACGAGGCGCTTGTCCTCCTTGCGCGGGACGCTCTGCCCGATGAAGCCCGGCTTGACATCGCCTTCCTCGACGACGAGCGGGCGCTCGAGAGTGACCGTCGTCTCCGTCATTCGGTCACGGGGGAAACCATGTTTCCCCCGTGTGCCCCCTTCTTCTTGTCGGCGCACGGGCTAGCGCATTGTGGGGCTCCCGCCGGGCAAAGCCCGGCTCCGCCGGAAACTGTTTGTTTTCGCGCAGAGGTCCGAATCATCGCGACGCCGCCTTGATGGCTTCAACGATGTTCACGTAGCCCGTGCAGCGACAAATGTTCCCCTGGATGCCCTTCCTGATCTCTTCCTCGCTTGGCGAGCCGTTCTGACGCAGGAGCGCTGTGGCGCTCATCAGCATCCCGGGCGTGCAGTAGCCGCACTGGAGCGCGTGGTGGTCGGAGAACGCCTGCTGGAGGCCGTTCAGCTCCCCGTCGGACGCGAGGCCTTCCACGGTCTCGATCTTGGCCCCGTCCGCCTGGACGGCGAGCATCATGCAGCTCTTCACGAGCGTGCCGTCGACGAGCACGGAGCAGGCGCCGCAGTTGCCCGTATCGCAGCCGATGTGACTGCCGGTCAGGTCGAGGTCGTCGCGAATGAAGTGGATCAACAGCCGGCGAGCGTCGACCTCGCGCTCGTACTGCTCGCCGTTGACGTCGACCGTGATCGCCTTGCGGGATACAGGGTCCAACTATTTCCTTCCTGCGGCCTGGGCGACCGCGCGTAGGGCGAGAACTTCCGCGAGGTGGCGACGGTAGTCGGCCGAAGCATGAACGTCCCAGGGCGGGTCGAGGTTGGCACCCTGCACTGACGTGCGCACCGCGTCGTCCTCTGTCGACTCGGGTTTCAGCAGGACCGGGACAGCGTCCACGCAGCCGATCGCGAGGCGTGGCGCGCCACCGTCGAGCGACGCGGCGACGTTGACGATGCAGGTCCCGTCCTTGCCGATCGGGACGGAAGCGAAGCCGTCGCTCTTGCCAGGCGGCACGGAGATCTTCGTCAGCAGCTCGCCCGGTCCGGCAGCGGTCATGTAGACGCCCAGGAAGAACTCCTCTGCGGGCACGGAACGCTCGCCGCCCTGGCCGACGATGGTCATCGTCGCGCCGATCGCGACAAGGAGCGGAGGCAGATGGTTCGTCGGGTCGTTCGAGCAGACGTTGCCGCCAATGGTGCCGCGGTTGCGGACCTGAACATCGGCAATCTGGTTGCAGACCTCGCCGAGAATCGGGCGCGCGCGTGCCTCCGCGGAGTCGATGAGGTCCGAGTAGGTCGTCATCGCACCGAACTCGAGCGTCCCGTCGGCGCCGAGCTCGATCCCCCGCAATTCGCCGATGTCCGCGAGATCGACGAGCACGTCGGGCGACGCCGCGCGCGCCTTCATCACGTTGATCAGCGTCTGGCCGCCGGCGAGAGCGCGAGCACCGTCGTTTGCGCCAAGAAGGCGCAGGGCTTCCTGAACGCTCGCCGGACGAGCGTACTCGACCTCCCTCAGGAGCATGCGCTATTCAGTGCAGAAACCCCTGCTCAGGTCAAGAATCTAGGTGCCCTAGCCAAGAAGATTCTGGAGGCGCTGGTGCTCGCGGGCGATCTTTCCCTGGAGCTTCGAGATCCCGAGCAGACGGTTGTCGTACGCCTTGACCGCGTTGTGCTGCGCCTGGGAGACGTTCGGCTGGTGGGCGAGCAGGAACCGGAAACGGCTGATCAGAGCCTTACTGGCCTTGCGATCGCGGACACGGAGCGCTGTAGCGAGCGTGTGGGCCGTGTCGACGATGTCCTGTAGCCGCTGAACCTGGGAGCTCTGCCACGGACGAAGCGCAGGTGGTGGCCCCAGTCGCCGGAGCCGGTCGACGACCTGCTTGACGGCGGTGCTGTAGCCCTCGAGGGCGGCCGCCTGGCCGCTCGCGGTTTTCGAGCCGGAGAGAGCGGCGCGGTAGGATTTGTTCACGTCGCCGAGCCCGCCGAGCACCTTGCGCACGCCCGGCAGAAACTGCTGGAGCGTGATCACCTCGAGCCCGAGCGAGGCGTTCAGGTCGTAGAGGTGGATGAGATCATCGTGGAGCCTGCGGGCGACCTGCGGCGGCGTCACGTGCTGGAGCGCCTCGCGGGCGGCGAGGATCGAGACCTCCGCCCCGCGCAGCCGCTGGATCTCCCGCGGCGTGGGCTTGCCCTTGGAGAAGTCGCGGTAGGCCTGGTTGGCGAGCGCGAAGGAAGGCGCGAAGCGCGTCTGGATGGTCTGGACGCGACCGAGGTAACCGTTGACCGCGTCGCGGCGTTTCGACTTGCCCGAATCGCCGCAGCCGGTGACGGCGAGAACGGCGAGGAGGACGAGGCAGCCGGCAGCGCGGCTCACGCGCGTTACTTCAGCAGCTCGATGGTGGAGACGCTGCCGTCTCCATGACGGAAGACGAGCTTCACGAGGCCCTTGCCCGCGACGAACCAGCTCGTCCGGGTGCCGCTGCCGAACTTGAACCCGGGCTGGCTGAGCGATGCCTGGACGACGAGCGCGTCGAACGTGCCGGCCGGAACTTTGACCTTCTGGATGCCGATCACCTTGGCGGATCCGTTGACGCCGAAGGTCGAGAAATCGCGGCTTGGGTTCTTGGATCCCCACGTTTGTCCGGCAGCAGGATACGCGGGCAAGAGGGGGTTGAACCAGAAGTTCATCAGGTCGAACGGCGTGAAGAAGTGGCGTCGCTTGTCAGCCGGAAGCGACTTGGGCCCGAGCGCCGGGAACTTGATCGCCGTCGCCGCCTTGGTCAGGCCCCAGATGTTGGTGATGCCGTCGGTCCGCGTCGAGAACCCATAGCTCCCGGCGACTCGGATCGGCCCGCTGATGTGCTTCACCGTGAAGCGCGCCGAGGAGTTGACGACCTGGTCGAGGGTGATCTCTTGCACGGACGGTTTCTTCAGGTACCTCGGATTCGTCCAGCGATACTTCAGCTTCAGACCCTTTGTCAGCGGGAAATAGTTCTGGTCGGCAGGCGGCTCCTTCGACGTGAGGTTGGTCTCCTGGAGCTCTGACGTCGTCACCGGCGCGTCCGAGCCGCCCGCGTGCTCGAACGTCACTTTCACCGGACCGACTCCGAACACCCACCAGACAGTGCGCACGCCGCTGCCGTAGGGATCGCCGAGCGCGCCGGCCTGCGTCGCCTCGGTGTGCACCTTGGCGGCAAGAACACCGTCCGGGAACGCCGGCACCTTGACCATCTCCGTGCCCTCGTAGCTCGAGGTGCTCGATACGTCGTTCTGAGCGCCGCCCGAGCCCTGCCAGGTCGTGCCCTGAAGCAACGGGGCGGCCAGCACCGGGCTACGACTGCCCCAGATCAGGTAGTACATCGTGCTCGCAAGGCTGTTGTTACAACCGCCGATCTGCGGACAGAGGATCGGGAAATCGGACGGAGGCGGATTGCTGGCCCAGTCCGTGTTGATCAAGCCCGCCGTCGTCTCCTGGAACGCCATGTCCCCGAAGCTCAGGGGTGTGCCGTCCGGGTTGCCCTGGTCCTTCGTCGTCCAGGAGAGCGTGAAGGCCTTGCCCTTCTGCTCCTTGACGGTGACCTTCTCTTTCGTGAGCGTCGGGTTGTAGAGGCTGTCCGTCCACCCGTACGTCCAGGTCGCGTCGTCCGGGTGCGGCCACCAGTCGTCGGCCCGCGCGACTCCACCGAGTGCGAGCGCGAGCACGGCTACCGCAACAGTTAGGAAGCCCCCCTTCCCCATCCAGGCCCGCAGCGTAGCCGCCATTTTGCCCCCCCGCCATGGGCCGCGGGGCCTATTCGCCGACGCTTCCGGTCCTAGGGCCTCAGGACGACCGGCGTGGAGATCCGAATGATCAAGTCCTGCGTCCAGCCGATCATTCGCTGGTCGAACGACGGCTGGATCTTCTTGCTGTCCTGGGCCTGGAGGTCATGGACCTCGGCCTGGAGCTGGTTCGACTCCGACGTGACGTTGCCGCGGTCGCGCGAAGCCTGGGCGGCGTAGAGCTTCGCCAGCAGCGGCTGCTCCTGCTGCGGAGCGATGACGCCCTCCTTCACACCTCTCTTCACGGCACAGATGAGGCCTTCGATCGTCGCGTGGACCTCGAAGATCATGGTCTGAGTAGTCGTCTTCCCGAAGACGTCGGTCGCGGTGACGGCAATGGTGTGCGCGCCCGCCCCAAGGTAGAAGGTGTCGATCAGTCCGCCGTTCGCGATGGCGGCGCCGTCGAGCGTCGCGGCTGCCGAGACGATCCCGTACTGGCTCGCGACGACGTACCGCAGGAAGTAAGCCGAGCACAGATCGCAGGCGCCTTGGGCCAGCGGCGTGATCGTGATCTTGGGTGCCTCGCTCACGAGCTGAATCGTGTCGCTCGCGCTGCCCACGTTCCCGGCGGCGTCGGCCACCTGCGCGCGCACCGTCTTGAGGCCGTCGCCGGACGGCAGGGTGAGGTTCTTCGTCGTCGCGTAGGCCTCCCACGCGGTCCAGGTCGTGCCGCCGTCCGTCGAGAACCGCATCCGCGTGGGTCCGACGGCGTCCGTGAAGCTCAGCGTGACGGTGACGTTCGGCGTCGGCGTCGCTGCGGCATCGCCGTTGATGACAATCGTGCCGACCGGCGCGGTGGTGTCTCGCACGGTCACGTCGAAGCCGCCTTCGCTGAAGTTGCCGGCGGCGTCCGTTGCCCGCACCGTCACGTGTGTCGTGCCAAGCGGGAAGAGGGCCCCGGGCGCCCGCGAGTACGTGATCGTGACCGGGCCGCCTGCGTCGGTCGCAGTTGCGGGCGGATAATTCACGATGGCGCCGGAGGGCGAGGTCGCCTCAGCAGTCTGGTTGGGCGGCACGGTCAGCACCGGCGGATCGTCGTCGACAACCGTCACCGACTGGGCGGCGGTGCTGAAGTTGCCGGCGGCATCGGTTGCTCGCCAGGTCACCGTCGTCGTCCCGAGCGCGAACGAGGCCGGAGCGTCATTCGTGATCGAGGCGACAGCGACGTTGTCAGTCGCGGTCGCCACACCGATCGCACCGACATACGTGGCGCCCGCATTCGTGCCCACCGTCACGGCGGCCGGCGGTGTCAGCACCGGCGGATCGTCGTCGACAACCGTCACCGACTGGGCGGCGGTGCTGA
>JBGPYI010000091.1:0-8223 GCA_041493175.1 Gaiellaceae bacterium
AGGGCTCGTCAAGGATGTAGAGCACGCCGACGAGCTGGCTCCCGATCTGGGTCGCGAGCCGGAGGCGCTGCGCCTCGCCCCCGGAGAGCGTGGAGGCGGCGCGGTCGAGCTGGAGGTAGCCGACGCCGACGTTCTCGAGGAAGGTGAGCCGCTCGCGGATCTCCTTCAGGATCCGCACGGCGATCAGCTGCTCGGTCTCGGTCAGGTCGAGCCCGTCCACGAACTCGATCGCGCGCTGCACCGACATGCGCGTGAACTCGTGGATGTTCTTCCCGCCGACGGTGACCGCGAGCACCTCCGGCTTCAGACGCGCGCCGTTGCAGATCGGGCAGGGCCGGAGGCTCATGTACTCCTCGATCCGCTCGCGCTGCTGGCTCGAGTCGGTCTCGCGGTAGCGGCGCTCGAGGCTTGCGACGATTCCTTCGAAGGCGAGCATGTACGAGCGGCGGCGGCCCATCCGGTTGCGGTACTGGATGTAGACCTTGTCCCCGTCGGTGCCGAAGAGGAAGAGGTTCTGGTGCTCCTCGCGGAGGTCCTGCCAGGGAAGCTCGAGGTCGATCTCGTAGCGGTCGGCGATCGCCTGGATGACGGACTCGTAGAAGCTCGAGTTGCCGAGCGACCAGGGAACGAGCGCCCCTTCGCTGATCGACAGCGTCGGGTCGGGAACGAGCAGGTCGGGGTCGATCTCCTGCTGCGCGCCGAGCCCGGTGCAGCGCGGGCAGGCGCCGTGCGGCGAGTTGAACGAGAAGATGCGCGGCTCGAGCTCGGGCAGGCCGACCCCGTGCTCGGGACAGGCGAAGTTCTCGGAGAAGGTCATCGACTCGCCGTCGAGCACGTCGATCTCGACCAGGCCGTCCGCGAGCTGGGCCGCGGTCTCGACGGACTGCGCGAGGCGCGTGCGCAGGTCGGGCTTGAGCACAAGCCGGTCGACCACGACCTCGATCGTGTGCTTGAACTTCTTGTCGAGCTCGATCGGCTCCTCGAGCAGCTTCACCTCGCCGTCGACCTTCACGCGCGTGAACCCTTCGGCGCGGAGCTCCTCGAGCAGGTCCTTGAACTCGCCCTTGCGGTCGCGCACGACGGGCGCGTTGACGGTGAACTTCGCCCCGCCGGGGAGCTGGAGGATCTGGTCGACGATCGCCTCCTGGCTCTGGCCCGCGATCGGGCGGCCGCAGACGGGGCAGTGGGGCTTGCCGATGCGCGCGTAGAGCAGGCGCAGGTAGTCGTAGATCTCGGTCACGGTGCCGACGGTGGAGCGCGGGTTGCGGCTCGTCGTCTTCTGGTCGATCGAGATCGCCGGTGACAGCCCTTCGATCGAGTCGACGTCGGGCTTCTCCATCATCTGGAGGAACTGGCGCGCGTACGCCGAGAGACTCTCGACGTAGCGCCGCTGGCCTTCCGCGTAGATCGTGTCGAAGGCGAGGGACGACTTGCCGGAGCCCGAGAGCCCGGTGATGCAGATCAGCTTGTTCCGGGGCAGCCGCACGTCGATGTCCTTGAGGTTGTGCTCCCGGGCGCCGAGGACGACGAGCTCTTCTTGCGCCATAACCGGCCCAGTCTAGCGAGGGGGATCGGATCGAACAAGTGTTCGTTTCGAGGGCGGCAAACCCGCTTGGAAAGCGGGGACTCAGTCAGCCGCCGAGCCGCTCGACTAGGCCGTACACCCGGCGTGGCTCCGGCACGTAGTCGATCTCGAGGTCGCCGGCGACGATCGTCCCGTAGCCCAGCAACCGCCCCACCAGGCTCTGCTCGATCTCGACTGCGCCGAGTCGCGAAAGGCGCACGGCCGCCGCGCGACGGTGGAACGTCCCGTGCACGACGAACAGCTTCTCGGTGGTCAGGACGACGCGCGTTCGCTCCCACTTCCACACCGCCCGAAGGGCGATGCCCGCGCCTCCCGCCTGCAGCAGAACGCCCGCGATCGAGGCCGGCCAACCGATGGCCATGCAGCCGATGCCGACGACCGCGAGCCCGAGCGCGCGCACAAACGGTCCGGCGAGCACGACGGCGTGTCGCCGCTCGTCGAGACAGACGCGTTCCCATCCCGAGGTAATCATCGCGTTTGCCGCTTTCGCCGGACGGCGAAAGATCCCTGGTCATCGAGAGCGAGGACGAGCTTCAGCTTCCAGAGCGCCAGCGCCACGCCGACGATCGCGATGACGATCAGCGCCTAAGTCGTCAGGGCGCGAGCGCCGAGACGATCGCCGCTTCCAGCTCGCGCAGGCGGAAGGGCTTGATCAGGTGCGCTACCGGGTCGAGGGCGCAGCTCTCGTCGCTCGGCGGGTAGATGCTCGCGCAGATGATCGGGAGATCTTCGAGCCGGCTACGTAGCCGGGCCGCCGCAGCCAGGCCGTCCGCAGAGGCCGGCTCGAGGATCATCACCGCGGGCGATTCGTCGCTGGCCAGCTCGCCTTGGCCAACCGGCTCGTGACCGGCCCTCCTGACGATCGCCTCTAGCAGGACCCTGAGGTCGGGGTGGGGCTCGCTGATCAGGATCCGTGCCATGGCCTCAGTCTCGGCCGGGCTGGTAGGGAATCCGCTTCGGGCCCAGTATGAGAACGGTATGAATGCCGCCCGTGTGCTCGTGATCGACGACGACCCGGATATCCGGGGTCTCGTTGCCGAGCTGCTCGGGCGAGCGGGGTTCTCCGTGGAGCAGGCGGAGGACGGGCGCTCCGGCCTGCGGGCCCTGCACAGCACTCCTCCCGACCTCGTCGTGCTCGACGTGTCGATGCCCAACCTGGACGGCTGGCAGACGCTCGAGCGGATCCGGGATCTCAGCAACGTGCCGGTCCTGATGCTGACCGCGCGCGGCGATGAGCTCGAGAGGGTGCGCGGTCTCCAGGCGGGCGCCGACGACTACGTCGTCAAGCCGTTCGGCCGGCAGGAGCTCGTCGCGCGCGTGCAGGCGTTGCTGCGTCGCGCGGGGCCGGCCCCGGCCGAACGACAGGACCGCTACGCCGACGACCGCTTGACCATCGACTTCGCGCAGCGCGCGGTGATCTTCGACGGCGCCGAGGTCTCGCTCACACCGCTCGAGTTCAAGCTCCTCGCCGCCTTCGTCCGCCATCCGCGCCAGGTCCTCTCCCGCGATCAGCTCCTCGAGCTCGTCTGGGGCGATTCCTACGGCGTTGCCAGAGACCAAGTGAAGCTCTATGTCGGCTACCTGCGGCGCAAGCTCGCGCCAGGAGATCCGGCAGGTGTCCCGATCGAGACGGTTCGCGGCTTCGGCTACCGCTACAGACCGAACTAGGGCAGCAGCTCCGCGACGCGCTCAGCGAGCTCGCGCGGGCTGAAGGGCTTCTTCACGTACCCGCTCGCGCCCGTCGCGAAGCCTCGCTCGACGTCAGCCTCCTGCGCTTGCGCGCTGAGCAAGATGACGGGAAGGCCGCTCGTCTCCACGTCGGCGCGCAGGCGGCGCAGAACCTCCAGACCGTCGACGTGCGGCATGCTGATGTCCAGTACCGCCAGGTCCGGCTTGCGCGCATGCACGCTCGCGAGCGCCTCCGCACCGTCACCCACCGCCACGACCTCATGGCCGGAGCGCTCGAGGACGGCTTTGACGAGCGCGAGGATATCCGCGTCGTCGTCGGCGATGAGGACGAGCCGCTGACCGCTCACGCGCGTGCTCCTGCCGGCAACTCGACGCAAAAGGATGTGCCCTCACCCGGCTCGCTGCGGACCGCGATCGAGCCGCCGTGGGCTTCGACGATCGCGCGCACGATGTAGAGCCCGAGCCCGGTGCCGGGGATCTGCCGCTGTGCGACGGTCGAGGTTCGGAAGAAGCGCTCGAACAGTCGCTGCTGATCCTCGGGGGCGATGCCGATGCCGGTGTCCGCAATCTCGAGCCGGACGACACCGTTCATCGGTGCGACGGAAACCCGAACGTCGCCACCTGAAGGCGTGAATTTGATCGCGTTCGAGACGAGGTTGTCGAGCACCTGGAACATCCGGCCCCTGTCGGCCTGCACGGGTGCGGCGGCGTCCGCCTCGCATATCAGCTCAATGCCGTTCGCTGCAGCACGCGGCCCGGCCTCGGCGACCGACTGGCGAGCCACTGCAGCGAGGTCGAGCTCGCTCGGATGAAGCTGGAGCTGGCCTGCCTCGAGCCGCGCGACGAACAGCAGGTCGTTCACGAGGTGAAGGAGACGGTCGGCGTTACGGTCGGCGACGTCGAGGTAGCCACGTTGCTTTTCGGTCAGGTTGCCGTCGTCCAGCGTCAGCTCGAGATAGCCGATGATCGACGTCAGCGGCGTGCGCAGATCGTGCGAGATCAGTGCGACGAACTCATCCTTGAGCCGGTCCGCTTCGCGCAGCTGCGCGTTTTGCCGCGCGAGCTGACGGTGGGCGGACTCCACCTCCGCGCGCGCGGCCCTCTCGGCGCGGCGGCTACGGTCGGCCGACCGGATCAGTCCGACCAGCCGCAGGAGAACGAGCCCGGAGAGAGCTGCCGAGCCGACTGCGAGCGGAACGACGTCGACCTTTCGGTGCGCCAGGCGTTCCACGAAGAGGATGACCGGCGCCGTCGCGAGGGCGCCCCCGAGCATCAGCAGGCGCAAGTGGCTAAGACGAGGACCACGCGCGGCCCTCGGCGCGGAGAGGTCACGCATCGAAGGAGTGAGAGCCGAAACGGCCCAGAGCACGTAGGCCAGGAGCCAGCCGACGTCGAGCCACGACGTGGCCGGAAAACGCTCCGGAGAGATGCCGTAGATCTCATCGGCCACCAGGGTCAGGACAATGCTGGCGGTCAGGTAGCGATAGGCGACCGTACGCCTCGCGGATGTCAGCGCCAGAAACACGAGCGCGGCGAGGAGCAGCACATCCATCGCCGGGTATGAGAGCGCGACGAGGTTCGCGACCCAGTCGCCCGAGCCGTTCACGAGCGGGTGCATGACGAAGATCCACTGGCAGATGCCGAACGCAACCGTCAAGAGAGCGGCATCGATCATCCCGACCCGGCGTTCCTCCCGCCGCACGCGCCGGACGAGCAGGACGAGCCCGACCGCCAGGAACGGATAGCCCGCCAGATAGGACACGTCGGCCATCGACGGGATCGGAGGGTCGCGGTGCCAGACCCAGCTGTAGAGGTCGAAGACGATGTCGCCGATGGCGAACGCCATCAGGCCCGCAGCGAACAGGTACCACGCCGCGGAGAGCGACGGACGGTGTTTCCGCGTGCCCACCACGACGCCCACCGCAGACGTGACTCCGATGAGGTCGTAGAGCAGCGACTGCCCGCGACTGCCCCAGGGCAGCACAAAGTACAGCCCTATGGCTGCGAGGCCCGCGAGGAGGTACACCCGCGCGAGCGGCATTTTGCGAAAACCGGCGGCGCTCACATCTCTCTGACATGACTATCGGCAACATGACCCGTTTGAGTTAACGGGTGTCGCTGAAGGTCAAGGTCGTGACCGCACTGGTATTGCCGGCGGCGTCGGTCGCCGTGACCGTGTAGGTGACGCTGATGGGCGGATTGGGCTTGCCGTTCACCGTCGCCACCGTGACCGTGTATGCACCGGCGCCGTTCGCCGCGGTCGGGTACGCCGTTGTCGGAGCGGGAGCCGTCTTCGTCACCGTCACCGAGGCGTTTGCCTCGGCCGCGCCGGAGACGACGTCCGCAACGTTGTTGTTGTCCGTGTAGACCGCCGTCGGTGCACCGGGCGCGGCTGTGTCCTTGGTAACCGTGACGGTACGCACCGCGGAGACGTTGCCGGCGAGATCCGTCGAGATGACGGTGAGCGTCAGCGCGCCGTCGCCGAGACCCGACAGGTTCAGGCCGTTGAACGTGACCGTGCCCGCTCCGGCCGAGCCCGCATGCGTGGCCGTCACGGTGCTCCCTCCCGCGACGGTCAGCTGCACGACATCGGTCGTCAGCGAGCCGGCGGGGAGTGCGACCGAGAGCGAGATACCGGAAGCGTTCGCGGCGTTGACGTAGGCCCCGCCGTTTCCGCCGCCGTTTGCCAGCGTGATGGATGTGGCCTGGCCGGGAGCCGTCGCGTCTGCCGTCACATTCACGGTCGTGCTGTCGACGCTGTCGAGCACCGGCGTCCCGCTCGAGACGGCATGGATCTTGTACGTGTAGGCCGTTCCGTCCACCGTCGCGGTGTCGCTGTAGGTCAGCGCAGCCTGCGGAGTCGCCGTGAGCTTGGTGTAGGCGCCCCCACTCGAGCGGTAGACGTCGTAGCCGGCAAGATTGGTCGTCGTGGACGACGCGGCCCAGGAGAGGTCGATACGGCCTGCGGGCTTCTGCGTCCCCGTCGGACCGCCCGGTGCCTCGGGTGCCTCGTCGACATGGAACGAGTAGTCGCGGTAGAGCCAGCTCGTCCCGGAGAGGCCCAGCCGGAGCGAGCCCCAACCTCGGCCCGCGACGGTCGTCGATGTCGTGACCGTCAGTGTTGTGGACGCGCCCGCAGCCAGTGGCGCGGAACCGCCGCCGCTGGACGCAAAGACTGCCGACGTCACCTGTGGGACCGACGAGAGGGTCAGCGTCGCGGTTCGGGTCGCGCCGCTGACGTTCGTGATCAGGAAGACATTGGAAAAGGTTCGTGCCGACGGAACGGTGCCGAGGTCGATCGAGAGGCCGTCCACGTTCCCGCCGGCGACGGCGGTCGACGTGCCGGGCTGTACGTCAGAGCCCGGTGCGACCGAGAAGTAGTTCCGCAGTGCGTCTGCCGTGATGCCGTTCGACGGCACTGCCGTCGAGTTCGTGAACGAGGCTGAGCTGAGCTGCGTGAAGAAACCCGCAGCGGCGAGGCAGAGACAGGCGGTGACGATGAGCTTGCGCATCGGATTACGCGCCGGTAGGCGCGATCGCCTCCTTCCGCCAGATCCAGCGCAGCATTCCGAACACCAGCAGCAGAGCTGACAGGCAAATCAGAACGCCGCGCGCCTCGCGGGTGTGCGCGTAGTACAAGACGTAGCCCGCGACCGGCACGCTGAACGAGACGCGTCCTACCTGGCCCGCAAGGCGGATCGTCCAGGGGTCGCGCCCGGGATTCGCATCGCCCTTCGTGCGATAGGCGAGCCCGTGGGGCGTCTGGAGGATGTCGATCACGCGGTGCGTGACGAGGCGGCCGTTCACGTACGGGTCGGAGAACGTGATCACGTCGCCGACACGCACTTCATGCGCGGGAATCGCGCGATCGAGCGCGAGGCCCCCGACGGGAATTGTCGGCTGCATGGAGCCGGAGTAGACGGCCACCGGCTTGTAGCCGACAACCGCGAGGGCGGCGTAGGCGACGGCGAAGGCGACGGCCGACCCCGAGAAGAGGCCCACCGTCACCTTGCTCGCCGTCTTGATGAAACGCCGCATTCGTCCTACGCCTGCGTCGCCGACCAGGTGAACGTCGTGCTGGCGGACAGGCCCTGAAGGACGTTGTCGCCCGCGTCCGTCCCGGTCGTCGGGAAGGTGACGTGGAAGTAGAAGGTGTGCGCCTCGCCACCGGCAAACGTCCCCAGGGCGGCCGAGCTGATTGCGCCCAGCGAGCCGTCGTAGAGAGCGCTGACGCCGTCGACGTCCTTGTACACCTTCAGGTTGAGCTGGCTTGCAAGAGGCGCGCTACCGGAGGTCGAGCCGGCCAGCGAGTACACGCCGGCGAGAGTCCCGGTATTCGTGATCGTGACCGAGCCGGTGACCGAGTCGCCGATCTTCATCGCCGAAGCGCTGAAGATGGCACCCGAGCCCGAGCGGGTCATCGAGAGCGTGCCCGAGGCGAAGGCGTTGGATGCGATCGCCGTCGGAGTCGCGGTGAAGTTGGCGAAGGTTCCCCCCACCGCCGCAACGGCAATCACAGAAACGGCCGCCAGGCTGAGGAGGATCTTCGACAGTGGGAGGTTCTTGAGCATCGTGCGTGTCAGTCCTTTCGGTTTGGTTGACACGCTCACCATCACCACCCCCAGAATGGGGATGGGCCCTACGTCGGAATGAATTCGGTAGGAGTGGATCCCGGGCGAAAGCTGCGCTTTCGCCCGGGGTTTGGGTTACGCCGCTTCGCGGGGAACGCCCACGGGCCAAGCCCGTGGGCTCCTCTTGGGGGGACGGTCGGCGCTTGCCGTCAACCGTGTGGGCGCCGGCGCTGAAGCGTCCGCGCCCACATCAGTACGCCTGCGGCTAAGCCGCTACGCGCCGCTTAGCCTCCGGCCTTTGAACGGGACGCAGGACGAGGGGTTCAAGGCTCTCAACCCACGCTTGATCCCACAGGCCGGAGGCTAAGACCAGGCGAA
>JBGPYI010000030.1:0-13005 GCA_041493175.1 Gaiellaceae bacterium
CCTCCGCGTCACGCTCACCGTCGAGAGCGCCTAGGCCACAAGCCGCGGCGTCCGAGAGGCCCGTGATCATGCGGGATATCGGGAGGAACCCGCTATCCTGGCCCGAAAGAGCGCCCCATGGGGCTCTCACGCCTACTTCCGCGTCCCAACACACGGACCACGCCGACTAAGAAGGGATCCCCTTTGGGCCGGGTCATCTCATTCGCCAACCAAAAGGGCGGCGTGGCAAAAACGACGACCACGCTGAACCTCGGAGTCGCCCTCAAGGAGAAGGGCCACGAGGTCCTGCTCGTCGACCTGGACCCGCAGGGCAACCTGACGATGAGCCAGGGGTGGAACCCAGACGAGATCGAGCGGTCGATGTTCGACGTGCTCGTCCACAAGCTCCCGATCGAGGAGATCGTCCGGGTTGCGGAGGTCGACGTCGCCGTGTCGTCGATCGACCTCGCCGGCGCCGAGCTCGCGCTCTCCTCGATGATCGGCCGCGAGCGCGCGCTCGAGAAGGCGCTCGTGAGCGTCAAGCCGAAGTACGACTACATCCTCATCGACACCCCACCGTCGCTCGGGTTGTTGACGATCAACGCTCTCGTCGCGTCGAACGGCGTGATCGTCCCCGTCCAGTGTGAGTACCTCTCCTTGCGCGGGCTCGTTCAGCTGGAGAACACTCTGTCCATGATCCGCGAGAACCTGAACCCGGACGTCGCGATCCAGGGGATCCTCCCGACGATGTACGACAAGCGCCTGCTGCACTCGAAGGAAGCGGTCGACATCCTCAAGGAGAACTTCGGCGATCTCGTCTTCAAGACGAAGATCCGCAAGACGATCCGGTACGCGGAGGCTCCGGTGAAGGGCCAATCCGTGCTGGGCTACGAGCCGGGCGGCGACGCCGCGCAGCTCTATCGTGACCTCGCGAAGGAGGTGCTCAATGGCGCGAAAGCGCGCGAGCATGCGTGAGGGCCCACTCGCGGAGCTCTTCAAGGCAACCGAGGCAGCGCAGCGCCAGCAGGAACAGGGAGCACCCGCCGCGCCCGCCGAAGAGCCGCACGAGTCGACCGTCGAGCACGTCCCGACCTGGGAGGACGAGGTCGAGACGCCGGCGCCGCCGCCGATGTCACCGGCTCCGGCTCCTGCACCCGAACCGATTCCGCCGCCGGCGTACGTTCCCGAACCGCCGGTCACGCGTTACCTCGAGCCGATGCCCGAGCCGGCGCCGCGTCTGCATCACGCGCGTGCAGGACAGCTGGGGTCGTACCTCGCGAAGATTCAGGTCGTCGGTGTCGGCGGCGCCGGTCTGAACGCGGTCAACCGGATGATCGACGCGGGCATCAACCAGGTCGAGTTCGTCGCGGTCAACACCGACGTGCAGCAGCTGCAGATCTCGGACGCGGAAACGAAGATCCACATCGGCCGCGGGCTGACGCAGGGGCTCGGCTCCGGCTCGGAGCCGACGGTCGGGAAGGCCGCGGCGGAGGAAAGCTACGACCAGATCAAGCATGCGCTTCGCGGTGCGGACATGGTGTTCGTCACCGCGGGCGAGGGTGGCGGCACCGGCACCGGTGCGGCGCCGATCGTCGCGAAGATCGCGAAAAGCCTCGGCGCGCTCACCGTCGGCATCGTCACGACCCCGTTCAAGTTCGAGGGCACGAAGCGGCGTGGGCAGGCCGAGACCGGCGTCGACGCGCTGCGTCGCGAATGCGACACGACGATCGTGATCCCGAACGACAGGCTGCTCGAAGTGCTCGATCGCTCGACCTCGATGCTGGACGCGTTCAAGATCGCCGACGACGTGCTGCGCCAGGGCGTGCAGGGCATCTGTGACCTGATCACCCTGCCCGGCTTGATCAACCTCGACTTCGCGGACGTGCGCACGGTCATGGAAGGCTCCGGCACCGCGCTGATGGGAATCGGGTTCTCGTCGGGCACGGAGAACCGCGCGCGTGAGGCGGCCGAGCGTGCGCTGCGCTCGCCGTTGATCGACACCGAGCTCCATGGTGCGCGCGGCATCCTGCTCTCGATCGCGGGCGGCGACGACCTGACGCTGCTCGAGGTGAACGAGGCCGCGGAAGTCATCAAGCAGACCGCGACAGACGACACGCAGATCATCTTCGGCGCCACGATCGACGATCGCCTCACCGGGCAGGTGTGGGTGACGGTGATCGCCACGGGCCTCGGCGGCACGGGCCGTGCCGGCCCGCGAACGCCGAGCCTCGTCAGCGCGCTGACGGCGTCAGACGACGAGCTCGAGCCGCCGTCGTTCCTGCGGAACTAGCGGCGGATCGTGACGAGGGCGCCGGGCCGGACGCCCCAGCGCTCGAACGCGCTGCGGTTCACCTCCAGCGCGCCGCGGAACGCGACCTTCGGGTCGTAAACCTTGCACGGGTCGCGCCGGCACGGCGCCATGTCGAGGATCCGCAGAATCCGGCCGCCCTGGCCCCAGAACGCGATCGACAGCGGGATTGACGTGTCCTTCATCCAGAACCGTCCGCGGACGTCGCTCTTCCAGAGGAACGCCATCCCTGAGTCCGGCGCGAGCGTTCGCCGGCCGCTGAGGCCCCGCTGGCGCTGCGCCGGCGTCTCGGCGATCTCGACTCGGACGTGCACGGTAGGACCGAGCGTGCGGATCACCGCCGTGCCGTGCGGGAACGTGACCGCACCGGACAGCGCAAGGGTGGCGAGGACGCGAAGCACGAACCCATTGTGCGGGAGGCGTAACTCGTTCGAGTGAACCTCGCGAGCAGGCCGAAAGCATGCGTGGCCGCGAGCATCTACCGGGCATAGGTCGGACCAGATCTGCGGCCTCTCGCAAGGGCTCGCGCCAAGCGGCTGGCGCGGGCCCTCCCTCTGACCGGATTAGACTCGCACGGTGGCGGTGGACGGTAGCGTCGCGATTGCGCTCGAGGGTGTCAGCAAGGGTTTCGGCGAAACCCGAGCGGTGCAAGACGTCACGGTCGCGATCGGCGAGGGCGAGTTCTTCTCGCTGCTCGGCCCGAGCGGGTGCGGCAAGACGACGACTCTCCGCATGATCGCGGGTTTCGAGGTGCCGGACGAAGGTCGCATCGTCTTGCAGGGCAAAGACGTGACTTCGGTTTCGGCGAATCGCCGCAAAGTGAACATGGTCTTTCAGCAGTACGCGCTCTTCCCCCACATGTCGATTTACGACAACGTCGCCTTCGGCCTCAAGGTGAAGCGCGTCCCGCGAAGCGAGCACTCCGAGCGAGTGCACGAGATGTTGCGCGTCGTCGAGCTCGAGGGTCTAGAGCGCCGGCGCATCCGCCAGCTTTCGGGAGGTCAGCAGCAGCGTGTCGCGCTGGCGCGGGCGCTCGTCAACAAGCCCGCGGCATTGCTGCTCGACGAGCCGCTCGGCGCGCTCGACGTGAAGCTGCGCAAGCTGATGCAGCTCGAGCTGAAGCGCATCCAGTCCGAGCTCGGCACCACCTTCGTCTATGTGACGCACGACCAGGAGGAGGCGCTCGCGATGTCGGACCGGATCGCTGTCATGAACGGCGGCCGGGTGGAGCAGGTCGGAAGCCCGCGTGAGATCTACGAGCATCCCGAGTCCGCCTTCGTCGCCGACTTCATCGGGTCGCTGAACGCGCTCGAGCTCAGGGTGGACGAGCTGGTCGGCGGGTACGCGCTGATGCGGCTCGGCGAGGGCGAACGGATCGTCGTGCCGGTCGGCTCGGGCGCCCGAACCGGCGAGTCGCTCCGGATCGCGGTGCGTCCAGAACGCGTGCAGATCGGACCGTCGGGCGACGCGGGGCTGGACGGAGGCTCTCGGCTCACCGGAACGATCGACGAGGTCGTGTATCTGGGCATGTACACCCAGTTCCACGTCGACACCCACGCCGGTCGTATTGTCTGCCACCGTCTAGCCGACGAGTCGCTCGCGTCGCTCGGGCCGGGCTCGCGCGTCACCCTGTCCTGGCAGGCGGAGCAGGCCTCCATCCTGAGTGACGCAGCTCCGACCCAGTCGCCCTAGCCGCCGCTTTCGATGGCGCCAAGACGCCGCTCGGCGACCCGTCGCCCGAGCTCGGCGGCCACCACGACGAGCAGCGAGACGACCATCACGACCACGGCGACGGCGATGACCTGCGGCAACTGGCTCGGGAAGCGAAGCGCGGAGTAGAGGTAGATCGGGAAAGTCACCTGGGTTCCGACCACGAACGAGGCGACCGCGTACTCGTCGAACGACGTTGTGAATGCGATCAGAAAGGCCGAAACAACTGCCGGCAGGATCAGCGGCAGGGTGATCGAGCGAAACGTTCTCAGTCGACTTGCGCCGAGGTCGTACGCCGCCTCCTCGAGTGAGATGTCGATCTGCTCGAGCCTCGGCACGAGGACGAGGATCGTGTACGGGAGGCTGATGACGACGTGCCCGATGACGACCGTCAGGATCGATCGCGGGATCCCGATCGTGTGGAAGAGGAGAAGCAGCGAGATTCCGAAGACCACGTAAGGGATCACGAGGGGGCTGAGAAGCAGTGCTGAGACGGCCGCCCTTGCCTTGATGCGACGACGGGTGAGCGCGACAGAGGCCAGCACGCCGAGCACGACGGCGCCGACGCTGGAGATCGCTGCGACGATCGCGCTCGTCTGCAGCGCTCCCCTCAGGTCGGCGTTGGTGAGGAACTGGTGGTACCAGTGGAGCGTGAATCCGCTGAGCGGGAACGACGGCAGCTCGGAGTTGTTGAACGAGAAGATCAGCAGGATCGCGATCGGGGCATAGAGGAAGAGGACGACGACCACGAAGAGCGCCCGCAGCGCGATCCTTCCGTTCCGCGAGAGCGCGACGTCCATCAGCCTGTCGTTACCTGCCGTACCGAGAGGAAGCGCGCGAAGACCACGGTCAGCACGGTGACGACGCCGAAGAGGAAGATCGCGAGCACCGAGCCGGTCTCCCAGTCGGGGAACCCGGTTCCGAAGAGGTCGACGATCTGGTTGCCGTACATGTAGCCGTTCGCTCCCCCGACGAGCGACGGCGTGACGAACTCGCCGAGTGTTGGGATGAAGACGAAGAGGAACGCGGCCATGATCCCGGGCAGGGACAGCGGCAGCGTCACCCGCCGGAAGGCCTGCAGCCGGCTGGCGCCGAGGTCACTCGCGGCCTCGAGGAGGCGGCGGTCGAGGCTCTCGAGCGAGACGAAGATCGGCAGGGCAACGAACGGGAGCCAGATGTAGCCGAGCACGAGCATGACGGCGAACCTGCTGTAGAGCAGCTGGGAGATCGGATGACCCGGCGATCGCAGCCCCGTCCAGAACAGGAACGTGTTGATCACGCCCTCGTCGCCGAGGATCACCTTCCAGGCGAGCACCCGCAACAGGTAGCTCGTCAGGAACGGAGCGATCAGCACGAGCAGAAGGACGTACTTGCGCTTGGTGCCGGAGAGCGTCAGGTAGTACGCCAGGGGATAGGCGAGGACGACGATGATCGCCGAGACGGTCAGCGACATCTTCACGGACTTCCAGAACAGCGTGAGGTACACCGGGCTGTGAGCGAACTCGCGCCAGGCGGCCAACGTGAATCCGTGCTTGCCTGGAAAGAGCGAGTACACGTCGAAGCTGTACGCCGCCACAATCGCGATGGGCACGAGGAAGAAGACGACGAGCCACGCGACCGGGAGACCCAGCAGCGTGGGCGTCGTCAAGTCGAGCCTCACCCGTCGGCGGCGCGGGAGGCGGACCGGCGGCGAACCGGCTTCGCCCTCGACTGCCATCTCTTCTCTAGAGCAGCCCTGTCAGGAGGCTTTCACCTGTTCCCACATCTTGGCGTAGAGCGCACGCCGCGGGATGTCGCGGTCCAGGTGCGCGCTCGGCTCCGTGACGGCCCGAGGGTTGGTCAACTGCAGCGCGCGCAGCAGGTCGCTCGATGATGGGCGCGCGACCGTGTTCGCATGCCCGTAGCCGTAGTTGTCCTCGAGCCACTTCGCCGACTTGGCGGAGCTCCAGGCATCGACGTAAGCATGGGCGAGGTGGGGGCGCGATATCCCCTTGAGCAGCATGAACATGCCGACCCAGGCGATCGGCTTCTCCTTCGGGTGCATGTACACGACCTTCAGGCCCTTCTTCTTCATCTGCACCCAGTCGTTCGGCCAGGCGTAGGCGATCCAGACGTCGCCGGACCCGAAGAGTTGCCACAGATCGGTCTCGGACGACCAGTTCTTCCGGACGAGGTGCTTCTTCGAGATGAGCAGCTTCTGTGACCGCTTGAGCTGGTCGTCCGTCTGGTTCCACGTGTTCTTGAACCCGAGGTAGAGGCCGGCAATCGAGAGCATCTCGATGTCGTCGAACCAGGCGATCTTGCCCTTGTAGCGCTCGTCGAACAGCAGGCCCCAGGACTTGGCCTTCGGCTTCACCTTGTCGCTGCGGTAGAGAATCGCATCGAAGCCCCAGTCGTCCGGGATCCCGTACTGCTTGCCTTGGTACTGACCGGCCTTGACCATGAATGGATTCAGGTTCTTGAAGTTCGAGATCAGCTTCGTGTCCCACGGCTGGACGAGGCCGCTGGTCGCGAAGTACTTGACCCAGCCGACGTAGGGGCGGAAGAGATCCGGCTTGAGACCGGCATGGATCTTCGCGAGAGCGTCCGCCTCGTTGCCCATATAGGTGAACTGCGGCTTATTGTGCGGGTACGCCTTCACGTACTGCGCGAACATGGCCTGGCCGCCGTCGTTCCCGTATCCAGCCCAGTCCAGCACCTGGAGCCGTCCGGTCTCCCCCGCGAGGTGCGCGCTCGCGGCCCGAGCCAGTCCGGTTCGTCCGGCGACCAGGCCCGCGCTGCCGGTGACGGCTGCGAGCTTGAGCAGGTCTTGACGGCTGAGCCGCCGCTCTAGTAGGTCTCTCTCCTCAGGCATCGCGCTCGTTCTCCTTCCGTCGCAGGCTCCCCGCCTGGCGATTGAACTCGACCGTCCAGACGCCGTCAAGCTGGTGCGCCCGAGTCACTGATCCAAAGGGCCAGGGTCTGACCCCAGCCTTTCGGGCCAGCACTGTGACGACTAAGCAGCAATCCTCGCGGCCGAGGGCCAGCTCGTTGCTGCGCGAGTTAGCTTCGCGGTATGCCCCGACCGCCGAGGATTGACATCGCCGACGGCACCCATCACATCGCTGCTTTGGCTGTCGAGAAGGAACATGTCTTCAGAGAGCCGGCTGACCGGAGGCGGCTGATCGCGCACCTCGACGCGATCGTCGACTGTTACCGGTGGGAACTGCAGTCGTATTGCCTGATGGGCACACACTTCCACCTGATCGTTCACACGGCTGAGCCGACACTCTCGCGCGGGATGCAGCATCTGTGCGGTTCGTACGCTCAGTGGTTCAACTGGAAGTACGGTCGACGCGGGCATCTCTTCGGGCGCCGTTTTGCTTCCGTCCACATCGTCACAGATGAGCATTTGCTCGAAGCCCACCGCTACGTCGCACTGAATCCCGTCCGCGCCGGGCTCTGCGAGCGCCCGGAATCTTGGCGTTGGGGAAGCTTCCGCGCGCTTGCCGGTCTGGAAGATGCTCCGGCCTTCCTGGACGTCGACGGCGTGCTGAATCTCTTCGCAATCCGACGAAGGGTCGCCCAACCTGCGTTCCGGCGGTTCGTTGACATCACCATGCCGGACAACGATGCCTTCCCCCTCGCCCGCGTAGCAGGCGTCTAACTCCCGCGCATCGCAACGCTTTCCCGGGCAACCGTCTCGAAAGGCCAGGGTCTGACCCCAGCCTTTTGGGCCAGGTGGCCCAGGACCGAGCCGGTTGCGGGCGACACGTCTCAACAGGCAAGGGTCTGACCCCAGCCGTTGCGAGCAGGTCCGCTGTGGCGAGACCGGGCTAACCTTCACCCATGAGAGGGGCAGTCGCCGCCGGACATCCGCTGACCGCGCAGGCGGGCGCCGACGTGCTCGCCGCCGGCGGAAACGCGGTCGACGCCGCCGTCGGCGCTGCGCTCGTCTCCTGGGTCGCCGAGAGCCCGCTCACCGGCCCCGGCTCGGGCGGCTTCATGCTCGTCCACCGCGCCCGCGACCGCTCCACGCGCGTCTTCGACTTCTTCGTCTCGGTGGCCGGTCTCGGGCTCGCGCAGCGCGACCTCGCGGACATGGACCGCGTGGACGTCGACTTCAGCGGCGGCTCGACCCAGACCTTCCACATCGGCGCCGCCTCGTGCGCGGTCCCCGGCGCCGCGGTCGGGCTCGAGGAAGCACACCGCTCCTTCGGCTCGCTCCCGTGGCGCGACCTCTTCCAGCCGGCGATCGAGCTCGCACGCAACGGCGTCGAGCTGAACAAGGGCCAGGCGTACCTGCACGCGATCCTCGACCTCATCCTGCGCCACACACCCGAGTCGCGAGAGGTCTACGAGCGGAACGGCGAGCGCCTCGTTGCGGAAGACACGCTGATCCAGGCCGACCTCGCCAAGACGCTCGAGCTCATCGCCGAGCACGGTGGCAAGGTGCTGTACCAAGGCGCACTGGCCGACAAGATCTCCGACCACGTCCGCGCGCACGGCGGCTGCATCACGAAGCGCGACCTCGAGGAGTACCGCGTCATCAGGCGCCGCCCCGTGCGCGCGAACTTCTGCGGCGAGGAATACCTCTCCAATCCGCCGCCGTCGGCAGGCGGGATCCTGATCGCCTACGGCCTGCCGCTGCTCGAGGAGCTCGGCCCGGGAGAACCGGGTAAAGCCGAGGCGATCGACGCGCTCGCTCGCGTGATGCGCGAGCAGGCGAACGCGCGCATCGCGGCAGGCTCGGTGCACGGGCTCGCGCGCGCCCTCGAGGAACGAGCCGCTGTCGTCTCGCGCGGCACGACGCACATCTCCGTCGTCGACGGCAAGGGCAACGCCGTGGCACTCACGGCCTCAACTGGCGCCGGCTCGGGTGTCGTCGTCCCCGGCACCGGCATCCACATCAACAACATGATCGGCGAGTTCAACCTGGCGAAGCCTCCACGCCCGGGAGCGCGCCTCTCCTCGATGATGAGTCCCTCGCTCGTCCTGCGCGACGGCCGCCCGCACCTCGTCGTCGGCAGCGCCGGCTCGCTCCGCCTGCTCGGCGCCGTGATGCAGAACGTCGTCAACGTCGTCGCGCACAATCTGTCCGTCGAGGACGCGATCGACCGCCCGCGCGTCCACCTCGAGGGCGACGACCTGCATTGCGAGGGCGGGCACGATCCCGCCGAGTTGGACAAGCTGGAGGCGATGGGCTGGAACGTGACCCGCTGGCGCCGCCAGAACCTCTACTTCGGCGGCGCGTCAGCGGTGACCTTCGAGGACGGCAAGCTCGCCGCGGCCGGCGATCCGCGCCGCGGCGGCGCGGGGGTGGTGGTCGAGTGATCGTCCGCAAGGCCGAGGCGGACGACGCGGAAGGGCTGACAGAGCTCGGCACTGCGGTCGGTTCCGAGCCGGAGGGCTGGCTCGTCACGACGAACGGCTGGCGAAACGTCTCCGACGAGCGGCGCTACCTCCGCGCGATCCGGCGCTATCCGAACGCCGCCGTCTTCGTGGCGGAGGACGAGGGCCTCATCGTCGGCCGGCTCTCGATCGCGCGTGACCAGCATCCAGCGAGCCGCCATGTCGCCGACATCGGCCTGATGGTCGCCGCGTCGCATCGCCGCCGCGGTATCGGCACCGCGTTGCTCGAGGCGGCGGTGGACTGGGCGCGCCGGGCGGACGTGCGCAAGCTCGAGCTGCACGTCTTCCCGTGGAACGAGGCGGCGATCAAGCTCTACGAGCGCGCCGGCTTCGTGCAGGAGGGTTACCGCCGCGAGCACTACAAGCGCGGCGACGAGTACGTCGACGCGATCCTGATGGCGTACGAGCTCTAGAAGCGGCTAGGCGGGCTCACCGGCCTGGAGCTTCAGCTCTTCGTCGCGGATCTGCCGGCGCCGCTCCTCCAATCGCTCTTCCGCTTCGCCGAGTCGCCGGTCGCGGTCGTCGAGCCGCGCCGACCAGTCGTCGAACTCTTGCTCGCGCCGTTCGACACGCCGCACTTCCGCGGCGGCGCGCTCGACCTGTTCGGCTGCTTCGACCTCGCGCCCTTCGACACGCGCGACTGCTTCCGTCAGCCATGCACCACGTTCGTCGAGCTCCACTGCGACGCGTTCGAGCTCGCGCGCGCGTTCGTCCAGCTGCAGCGCACGTTCCTCGAGAATGTCGAGCCGCTCCTCCGCTTCGCGGACGTCGCGCAGCTTGTTCGCCAGCTGGGTTTCGTTCACGGCGAGCTTCCCGGCGCGCCGGCCGAACTGCTTCTCCTGCTCGGTCTGGCGCGTGGCCTGCTCGTCGAGCTGTTGCTCGCGCTCGGCGACGTTGCGCTCTCGCTCCTTGGCGGCGTCGAGTCGCGGTTCGAGCGCGCCTCTTGCCTGCTCGAGCTTCTGCGCTTCCGCAGCGAGCTCGGCCGTGCGCGCCTCGAGCTCCGCCGCGCGCGTGTCGAGCTGCCGCAACGCTGAGTCGTGCACGCGCTCCTCATCCTTGAGCTCGCTCCAACGCTCCTCGAGCTCGGCCGCCTGCTCCGCGACGGCGGTCGCCCTGCGTTCCTGCGCTTCGAGCGCGGCGGACGCAGTCGCGATCCAGTCGCCCCGCTCCTCCAGCTCGGCCGCGAGCACGCGCAGCTCGCTCGCGCGCACGTCCAGCTCGCGGGCCTGCTGGCGCACCCGTTCGACCTCGCTCTCGGCGCGCTCTATCTCGCCGCGGCGATCGTCGAGCTCCTGTTCGCCGAGCGTCGACCGCCGTTCCCGTTCGACGAGCTCCTCCTCGGCCTCCTCGATCAGCTGCCGGCGCGCGTCGAGATCCGCAGCGATCTCGTCGAAGCGGCGGGCGCGCGCGTCGATCTCCGCCGAGCGGCGGGCCACGGTCTGCTGCACCAGGCGCTCCCGTTCGGTGAGCGCCTGCCAGGCTTGCTCGAGCTCGTCCCGCTCTTCCGCCATTCCTCCACATGATGCCGTGCGAATCAGACCCCACCTAGGCGAGAGCGGGACGCCCCCTTACGCTTGGGGCGTGAGCGTCTGCCCGTCCTGCGGCAACGAGAACGACCCGACCGCGAAATTCTGCTCCGAGTGTGGGGCCGCGCTCGCGGCGGCACCCGCGACAGGCCGCACCGAGCGGAAGGTCGTGACCGTTCTCTTCGCCGATCTCGTCGGTTTCACCGCCCGGGCAGAGCAGCTCGACCCGGAGGACGTCCAGGCGCTGCTCGCCCCGTACCACGCCCGCCTCCGCGCGGAGCTCGAGCGTTTCGGCGGCACCGTGGAGAAGTTCATCGGCGACGCCGTCATGGCGCTCTTCGGCGCGCCGGTCGCGCACGAGGACGATCCGGAGCGGGCGGTGCGCGCGGCGCTCGCGATCCGCGACTGGATCGCCGAGGAGGGGAAGCTCGAGGTACGGATCGGCGTCAACACCGGCGAGGCGCTGATCAACCTCGCAGCACGTCCTGACCACGGCGAGGGCATGGCGGCAGGCGACATCGTCAACGCGACCGCCCGCATCGAAACCGCCGCGCCGGCCAACGGGATCCTCGTCGGCGAGACCACTTACCGCGCGACGGCGCAGACGATCGATTACCGCGAGCCGACGACGGTCGAGGCGAAAGGCAAGGAGGACCCGATTCCCGTCTGGGAAGTCGTCCAGGCGCGATCGCGCTTCGGTGTCGACGTCGCGCAGAGCGCCGCTACGCCGCTGGTTGGCCGCGAGCGCGAGCTCGAGGCGCTGAAAGGAGCGCTCACGCGCGCGCGCCAACAGCGCTCGCCCGAGCTCGTCACGCTGGTCGGTGTCCCCGGGATCGGCAAGAGCCGGCTCGTCACCGAGCTCTTCGCTTCGATCGAGCGGGGCGAGCAGGACTCACAGCTCATCTACTGGCGCCAGGGCAGGTCGCTTCCCTACGGCGAGGGCGTCAGCTACTGGGCGCTGGCGGAGATGGTGAAGGCGCAGGCCGGCATCCTCGAGACAGACGACGCGGCGGAGGCGGAGGCAAAGCTCTCTCGCATGCTGGAGGACCTCATCGACGAGGACGTCGACTGGGTTCGCAACCATCTGCGTCCGCTGATCGGGCAAGTGTGGACGTCGGATCTCGCGAACGATCCGCGCGAGGAAGCATTTGCCGCGTGGCGGCGCCTCTTCGAAGCGCTTGCTGAGCGGCGCCCGCTCGTGCTCATCTTCGAGGACGTCCACTGGGCCGACGACGGCCTGCTCGATTTCATCGAGCATCTCGTCGACTGGGTGCGGGACGTACCCATGCTGATCCTCTGCACGGCGCGACTCGAGTTGCTCGAGAGACGCCCGGCGTGGGGTGGAGGCAAGGTCAACGCCGCGACGACTGCCCTTGCTCCACTCTCTGACAACGAGACAGCTGCGCTCATCTCGGCACTCAGCGAGCGGCCCTTGCTCGACGCCGTGACGCAGAGCGCGTTAATGGCGCGGGCCGGGGGTAACCCGTTGTACGCCGAGCAGTTCGTCCGCATGCTCGAGGAGCGCGAGACGGTCGAGGAGTTGCCGCTACCGGAATCGGTCCAGGGCATCATTGCGGCCCGCCTCGACTCGCTCCAGCCTGAAGAGAAGACGCTGCTGCAGGACGCGGCCGTGGTCGGGAAGGTCTTCTGGCTGGGCGCCCTCGCAAAGGACGGAGAGAGAAGCGACGTGGAGCGGCTCCTGCACGCGCTAGAGCGAAAGGAGTTCGTCCAACGCGCGCGGCGCACGTCGGTCGCGGGCGAGACGGAGTTCGCGTTCAAGCACCTGCTCGTCCGCGATGTTGCTTACGGGCAGATCCCGCGGGCCGAACGCGCCGAGAAGCACCGCAGCGCCGCCGAGTGGATCGAATCACTCGGCCGGCCCGAGGACCATGCCGAGATGGTCGCGCACCATTACCTGAGCGCGCTCGAGCTCGGACGTGCAGCCGGTCAGGACATCGGCACTCTTGGCGGACGCGCGATAACCGCGCTACGTGACGCAGGGGACCGGGCTGCAACGCTCAGCGCGCTGCCGCAGGCCGAGCGCTACTACGCCGAGGCTTTGGCCCTGCTGCCACCCGATGATCCAGAACA
>JBGPYI010000027.1:0-13803 GCA_041493175.1 Gaiellaceae bacterium
TGCCGCCGCTTCACCGCTCACGAGGAATCGTGATGCGCCTGTCCGCGTTGTTCGCGGTCGACAGCTTCGGCGGCGGCTTCGTCCCGCAGACGTTCATCGCCTACCTGTTCGTGCGCAAGTACGAGGCCTCGCCGCACACGCTCGCGCTCGTCTTCTTCGCGATCGGCATCCTCCAGGCGCTCTCCTTCCAGGCAGCCGTCCGGCTCGCCGGCCGGATCGGGCTCTTGCGCACGATGGTCTTCACCCACCTACCGTCGAACGTGCTGCTTGCCGGAGTCGCCTTTGCCCCTAACCTGCCGACGGCGATCGCGCTCCTGCTCGCCCGCTTCCTCCTTTCGCAGGCGGACGTCCCGGCCCGGCAGGCCTATGTCGTCGCCGTGGTCGACCCCAGCGAGCGCACTGCGGCCGCCGCTTACACCAACACTGCCCGCTATCTGACACGGCCGCTGGCGCCGCTCCTCGCCGGCGCGGCGCTCCGCGGTTCCCTCGGCGCCCCGTTCGTGATCGCGGGCGTGCTCAAGAGCGTGTACGACGTCGGCCTCTACAGCCTCTTCCGCAACGTCGACGTCGAAGGTGAAGAGCCGACCACTCCGGGTTAGTGCTCGTGCTCTTCGACGAGCTCGCCCGGTTCGGTCGTCCTGACAGTGCGCCAGGAGTCCCAGGTGATCTTCATGATCACGACCGTGATGACGAGGCCGATGATCGGGTCGGCGATGTTCGCACCGAGACCAACCCCGATCGCGCTCGCGACCACGCCGAGCGAGACGAAGCCATCGATGCGTGCGTGGTTGCCATCGGCGATGAGTGCTGGGCTCGAGAGGCGCTTGCCGGCTCGGTACCTGATGGAGGCGGCGATCTCGTTCCCGATGAAGCCGACGACGCCGGCTGCCGCCAGAGCCCACAGGTGAGAGAGATCTTGCGGGTTGATGAACCGCTGAATCGTCTCGTAGAGGGCGACGCAAGCGCTGACGAAGATCGTCGCCACCACGAACAGCCCGGCGAGCTTCTCGCCCCGGAAGCTGCGCAGGAAGAAGGCGATTCCAAGTGGGATCGCCGTCGACGCATCGCCGAAGTTGTGGATCAGGTCGGCGAGCAGCGCAACCGAGCCGGAGAGGACGAAGATCGCGACCTGGAAGAGCGCAGCCAAGCCGAGCACGGCAAGACTGAGGGAGACCGCCTTGATACCGGCGCGCGACCGGATGATCGACGGGTCGACGAGGCCGTGGGAATGGCCGTGGCCGTGATCATGGTCGTGGCTGTGACCGTGCTCCGGCTCGTGCTCGCGCGTAACGGGCCCAAGGGCCCTCGACGCCCGTGGCGCGAACACGTGTCGGTGTGACCGCGCGTGTGCGTGGCTATGGACGTGGCGACCGTGGCGGTGACTCAGCCCGGCTGAGGTCATGGATACGACGTTAGCGGCGGGGTAGCTGCCAGCACCGGCTGAACGGGCTCGTGACGCCCGTGCCCGGGCGGCCGCGCGGTTGTGGTGACGCTATCCGCCCGCCGGGTGCCGCCAGCCCCCCGGCCTGACACCGACCTGCTCCAGGATCGCCTCCAGCAGGTGGAACGAGGAGAGAACGTGCGCGTGTGCCAACGCTCGAGCGCCGTCCACGCTCCTGGCCGCCAGCGCAGCCTGGATAGCCCGATGCTGCCGTTCGTTGTCGGCATAGAGCTCGTCGATCGTCTCGTCCCCCGGCGCCCAGATCGCCGGTCCTGAGAACGTCCGCCTGGCACTCTTCGCCATCTGCTCGACAAACGGTGCGTCGGCGACCCGGTAGATCACGTCGTGGAACCCGTGATTCGCGCGCATCCACTCGGTGGTCAGCGCACGTCGGTCACCTCCGGGCTCGCGTGCGCGCACCGCGCGGGTCAGCCGCGCAAAGCGCTTCTCCGCCTCCTCGAGCTCGTCGAGGTCAGACTTCGTGATCTTCGCAGCCGCGAGGCCGGTAGCAAGCGCCTCCAGTTCGGCGCGCACGAGGAACGCCTCCCACATGCCCTCGCGCGACAACGTCCGCACACGTACCCCGCGATTCGGCTCGAACGACACGAGCCCGAGCGCGGCGAGCCGCCTCAGCGCCTCGCGCACCGGCGTGCGGCTGACGCCGTACTGCTCGGAGAGCTTGTCCTGGCGTAGCACCTCACCCGGCGCAAGCTCGCCGGAGACGATCGCCTCCTCGATCTCGAGCGCGATGTCGTCGGCCTTGGTCCCGAGGCCGTCCATTTCGCCGGCACTGTGCGCCGACGGCGCCTTCACACGCGTTCCTGGTTGAACTGAGCTTCCTCCGTCGAACCATGCAGGGCGAGCGTCGACGATTGCCCGCCCGTGATTGCTGCCGTCACCCGATCGAAGTAGCCGGCTCCGACCTCCTGCTGATGGCGCGTGGCCGTGTATCCGTCAGCTTCGAGGGCGAACTCGCGCTCCTGCAGTTCGACGTACGCCGGCATGCCGTTGGCGGCATAGCCACGCGCAAGCTCGAACATCCCCGCGTTGAGGGAATGGAACCCGGCGAGCGTGATGAACTGGAACCGATACCCCATCGCGCCGAGCTCCTGCTGGAACGTCGCGATCTGCCCCTCGTCGAGGTGCCGCTTCCAGTTGAACGATGGTGAGCAGTTGTAGGCGAGGAGCTTGCCCGGGAAGCTCTTGTGGATCTCCTCGGCGAAGGCGCGCGCCTCACCCATGTCTGGCATAGAGGTCTCGAACCAGAGCACGTCTGCGTACGGCGCGTACCCGAGGGAGCGTGCGATCGCCGCGTCGAGCCCGTCCTGAACGCGAAAGAAACCCTCCGCGGTGCGCTCACCGGTGAGAAACTCGGCGTCAGCCGGATCCACGTCGCTCGTCAGCAGTGCGGCGCTCAGCGCATCCGTGCGAGCGATGAGCACGGTTGGGACACCGAGCACGTCTGCCGCAAGGCGCGCGGCCGTCAACGTGCGGACGAAGTGGCTCGTCGGGACGAGCACCTTTCCGCCCAAGTGTCCGCACTTCTTCTCGGAGGCGAGCTGGTCTTCGAAGTGGACGCCGGCTGCGCCTGCCTCGATCATCGCCTTCATCAGCTCGAATGAGTTGAGCGCTCCGCCGAATCCCGCCTCCGCGTCCGCGACGATCGGGGCGAGCCAGTCCGTCCCGTTGCGGCCTTCGGCCCAGTCGATCTGGTCACACCGCAGCAACGCATTGTTCAGCCGGCGCACGACCGCAGGAACGCTGTTCACGGGATAGAGGCTCTGGTCGGGATACGTGTGTCCGGCGAGGTTCGCGTCCGCAGCGACCTGCCAACCCGACAGGTAAACGGCCTTCAATCCCGCTCTCACCATCTGAACGACTTGCCCGCCGCTGAGCGCACCGAGCGCCGCGACGTAATCCTCGTCCGCGAACAGCCGCCAGAGTCGCTCTGCGCCGAGGCGCGCGATCGTGTGCTCCTGTACGACGGAGCCGCGCAGACGGACGACGTCCTCAGCTTCGTACGTCCGGAGGATCCCGGACCAGCGCGCGTCCTCGGCCCAGCGCTGTGCGAGCTCGGCCGCGCCGGAACGGATTCGGGCGTCAATCACGATCGTGGTCCCGCTCGCAGAACTCGGGGCACGTGCATTCGGCCGTCTCGGCCGTGCACTGGACGTAGTTCTCCCGCGGCTCGTGGACGAGAGCGAGGAAGAGATGCTCCGCGACGACCGAGGGCAGGTTCATCTGAAGAGCTGGATCGGCCATGACTCGGATCCTTTCGGATTCGACAGAGGGATTTTCGGATCCTACATGGGCTCTTTCTGGCTGTCAATGACCGTCTAGCGACCTTCTCGGATCCCATATTCGAGCTTTTGGATCCGAGGTAGAGATCAGCTAGGTGCTGGACGGCCGGCTTGCCCAGGATCTCAGCGGCCGGGTGACCCGCCCGATGAGGCTGCCCGCGCCGCCCGGGATCAGGAGCACGATCACCATCAGGAAGACCCCGAAGACGACCGGGCCGACCTGCTTCGCGAAATGCAGGTGCAGGACGGGAGGCGCCTGGGCGTAGATGGGCAGGAACTCCAGGACGAGGGCGCCGACGATCACGCCGGACAGCGAGGAGAGACCGCCGATGACGACGCTCGCGAGGAGGAGAATGGAGAGCGTCACCGGGAACGTGTCCGGATTGATGTACGAGATCTGGATCGCGAACAGAGCGCCCGCGACGCCGGCGTACGCTGCCGAAATGCCGAAGGCGAGCGTCTTGTAGACGGCCGGGCTGACGCCAGACGAAACCGCGGCGATCTCGCCGTCGCGGAGTGCGCGCCAGGCACGTCCGACCCGCCCCCGCACGAGGAGCCAGGCGACGACGAACAGGATGCCGGCCGATAGCCACGCTTCGTAGTAGAGCCAGTGCGGAGTTGAGATCTGCCAGCCGAACGGCGCGTGCGGGAGTGGGAGCGACAACCCGCCCCCGCCGCCGGTCAGATGCTCGAACCGCTTCGCCACCGACGAAAACGAGACGGCGACGGCGAGCGTGGCCAGCGCGAGCGAGACACCCGCGAGACGGAGGGCGGGAATCCCGAACAGGTAGCCGATCACGCCGGCGACGAGACCGGCGATTGGAATCGTGAAGACCGCGCGCATCCCATGCTCGGGAATGACGTGCGACGCGTGCTGCCCGACAAGCTCGAAGCCCGTCCGGCCGAGGATGAGAAGGGCGGCCGTGTACCCGCCGATCGCCATGAATGCGGCATGGCCGAGCGAGATCTGTCCGTTGTATCCCGTCAGAATGTTCAGACCGAGCAGCGCGACGAAGTAGATCGCGACGTACGTGAACTGCCCGAGACGGAACTCGCTCGTGAACTGAGGCAGGAGCGCGATCAGCACGACCGCCGCGGCGAGCACGAGACCTTGCAACGCCGGCGATGTCCAGCGCCGCATCAAACCTTTCGCACCACGACGCGACCGAAGAGACCCGTCGGCCGGATGACGAGCACGAGCAACAGCACGGCCAAAGCCGTCGGCAGCCTGAGCTCCTGCCCGACGAAGCCGACGTAGCTGCCGAGCAGGTTGATCACGACGCCGAGCAGGAGACCACCGACGACGGCTCCGATCGGGCTGTCGATCCCTCCGAGCACCGCCGCGGCGAACGCGTAGATCAAGACGACGAGCATCATGTCCGGGTCGAGGAAGACCGTGGGCGCGGCCATCATCCCCGCGACCGCGCCGAGCGCAGCCGCGAAGCCCCAGCCGAGCGCGAGCATCCAGCCGACACGAACTCCCATCAGCCGACTCGCGTCGGGATTGAAGGCGACCGAGCGCATCGCGAGCCCGAGCGTCGTGAACCGGAAGAAGAGCCAGAGCATGGCGACGGTGCCGAGGCAGATGCAAAACGTGCCGATGTCCTGGATTGAGATCGACACGCCCCCGACGTCGACCGTGCGGTTGGGGAACGGGCTGTCAAAAGCCTTCACTGCGGGTCCCCAGATCCAGCCGGTCAGCCCGTTGATCGCGATCAACATCCCGATCGTCAGGATGACGATCACGATCTCCGGACGGTGCTCGACCGGGCGGATGAGCACACGCTCGACCGCGACGCCACCCCCGAATGCGATCAACAGGGTCAGAACGAACGCCGGCCAGTACGCGACGCCGTGGTTCATGATCGTCCAGGCGATATAGGTCGTGAACGTCGCCATCTCGCCCTGCGCGAAGTTGACGACGTTCGTCGTCTGGTAGATCAGGACGAGCGCGAGCGCGAGACTCGCGTAGATCGCGCCGGCAGCGAGGCCACCAGTCACCTGTTGCGCGAACTCGGACCACGTGAATGCGAGCGGGAGAGCCACTAATACCCGAGGTAGGACTTGCGGATGCCTTCGTGGCGGCGAAGCTCAGCACTCTCGCCCTCGATCGCCACCCGACCAACCTCCAGCACGTACGCGCGGGCCGCAGCGTCGAGCGCAACGTTCGCGTTCTGCTCGACGACGAGCACCGTGAGGCCGTCGTCGGCATTGAGCTCCTTGACGATGCGGAAGATCTCCTGGACGATCGTCGGCGCAAGGCCGAGCGACGGCTCGTCGAGCATCAACAGCCGCGGCCTGCCGACGAGCGCGCGGGCGAGCGCAAGCATCTGCTGCTCTCCGCCGCTGAGCGTGCCGGCTTGCTGGTCGCGGCGGCGCTCCAGCCACGGGAAGTACTTGAAGACACGCGAAGCTTCTTTGCGCAGCGTGCGCCGTTCGCCGCGGACGTAGGCCCCCATGCGCAGGTTCTCCCAGACGCTGAACTGCGTGAACAGGCCGCGCCCCTCGGGAACGTGGGCGATGCCGGCGCGCGCGACCGCGTCAGACTTCGCACGCGTGATCTGCTTACCATCGAAGACGATCTCGCCGCTGTGACGCACTGTCCCCGAGACCGCACGCAGTGTTGTCGTCTTCCCGGCCCCGTTTGCCCCGAGCAAGGCGACGATCTCGCCGTCCGAGACCGTCAGCGAGACGCCGTGCAGCGCCTTGATCGGCCCGTAGCGCGCCTCGACGCCGCGCAGCTCAAGCAGCGTCGACACTTTCCACTCCCAGGTACGCCTCGATCACGGCCGGATTTGTCTGCACCTCGCCGGGCGTCCCTTCCGCGATCTTTCGTCCGAAGTTGAGGACGTGCACGCGGTCGCAGACCGACATGACCAGATTCATGTGGTGTTCCACGAGCAGGATCGTCAGGTCGAAATCGCGACGCAGACGGCGGATCCCCTCGGCAAGCTCGCCGACCTCTAGGTGGTTGAGCCCGCCGGCGGGCTCGTCGAGCAAGAGCAGGGTCGGCTTTGCGGCCAGTGCGCGTGCGAGCTCGACGCGCTTGAGCGTCCCGAAAGGGAGGCCGCCCGGAAGCCGCTCGCCGAATTCGCCGAGCTCGAGATACTCGAGCGTCTGCAGCGCCTGCTTGCGGCCGCGCCGCTCCGAGAAGGGACGAAGCTGCGAGTGTGCCCCGACGAGCAGGTTCTCGAGCACCGTCATGTGCTGGAAGAGCACGACGTTCTGGAAGGTGCGCGCGATTCCGAGTCGCACGATCCGGTACGCAGGCGTTCGAGCCAGGTCCTTGCCGTCGAAGAGGATACGGCCGTTGTTCGGGCGGTAGAGCCGCGTGACCAGATTGAAGAGCGTCGTCTTCCCGGCACCGTTCGGCCCGATCAGCCCGACGATCTGTCCTTTCTCCAACGCAAGCGAGACGTCGGCGAGGGCGACGATCCCACCGAAGCGCCGCGTGACGTCCTCAACCGCAAGAAGCGCCATAGGACGCGGGATGATATGACCGTCCGGACGGCGAATGCATTTCGAAGGCAGCCAGTTTCAGAACGAGATCTACGTCACAGGCGAGTCTCCTTGGCCCGTCGGCGCTGACGAGTGGGAGGCGCGGGCCTCGGAGAAGCTCGAGCCGGGCCCCTTCGGGTACATCGCGGGCGGCGCGGGAACCGAGGCGACGGTGCGCGCCAACCGGGAAGCGTTCGAACGGCGGCGTTTGCGCCCGCGCATGCTGGCGGCAAACAGCGAGCGAGACCTTTCCGTGGACGTGCTGGGGACACCGTCGCCGTTCCCGTTCTTCCTCGCGCCGGTCGGCGTCCTCAGCATCGCCCATCCGGACGGCGAGCTCGCAGCGGCGCGCGCCGCGGCGGCTTTGCGCGTCCCATTCATCCTTTCCAGCGCTGCGTCGCACTCGATCGAGGAGATCGCGGACGCGATGGGAGACGCGCCACGGTGGTTCCAGCTCTACTGGGTCAGTGACCGGCAGGTGGTCGAGAGCCTGGTGCGCCGGGCCGAGGCGTCCGCCTATGCCGCGATCGTGGTCACGCTGGACACGCTGACGCTCGGCTGGCGTCCACGCGACTTGCGCAATGCCTACCTGCCGTTTCGCGAGGGCGAGGGGATCGCGCAGTTCACGAGCGATCCCGTCTTTCGTTCGCGCCTGTCCGTTCCGCCCGAGGAGGATCCGCTCGTAGCGGCGGGGACGATGCTCGCAATGTTCTCGAACCTCGCGCTGCGCTGGGAAGACCTCGCTTGGCTCCGCGAGCTGACTTCGCTGCCGCTACTGGCTAAGGGTGTGCTGACGGCGGACGACGCGCGGCGCGCGCTCGACTCAGGGATCGACGGAATCGTCGTCTCGAATCACGGCGGGCGCCAGGTCGACGGAGCGGTCGCCTCGCTCGACGCGCTGCTGGAGGTTCGTTCTGCCGTCGGCCCCGACGCGCCCGTCTTGATGGACGGAGGGATTCGTGGGGGCGCCGACGTCCTGAAGGCGCTCGCACTCGGAGCGAACGCCGTGCTCCTTGGCAGGCCATACGTCTACGGGCTTGCGGTCGGGGGTCAGCCCGGTGTCGAGGCGGTGCTGCAACAGCTCGCCGCCGAGACGGATTTGACGCTCGCGTTAATGGGCGGCACGGTTGCGCGGGAACTCGATCCGGCATGGATCGCGGCGTCGTCCTGAGCGAGGTCGGGCGTTTCGACCTCGAAGAGATCGAGGTCGATGCGCCGGGCGAAGGCGAGGTGCTCGTCCGGATCGAAGCGAGCGGGGTCTGCCACAGCGATCTCCACGTCGTCGAGACGGGCTGGGCGCACCCGTTGCCGGTGCTGCTGGGCCACGAAGGAGCCGGTGTCGTGGAAGAGGTCGGCGGCGGCGTCACCACGCTCGTGCCGGGAGATCGCGTCGTGCTCGGGTGGCGCTCACCTTGCGGCGCCTGCCGCTGGTGCACGCGTGGCGACATCCGGCGCTGCCGCACCCCACCCGGAGCGAGGGATCGCCTGCATCTCTCGGACGGCCGCGCGCTTTCGCAAACGTTGCAGCTGGGGACGTTCGCCACGCGCACGGTCGTCCATTCGGCAGCGGCGATCCCGATCGCAGACGGCCTGCCGCCGGAGCAGGCGTGCCTGATCGGCTGCAGCGTCGCCACGGGCGTCGGCTCGGTGCTGAACACAGCGGGTGTCTGGGAGGGAGCGCGCGTCGCCGTAATCGGGTGCGGGGCTGTCGGTCTCTCTGTCGTCCAGGGCGCACGGCTGGCAGGCGCGTCGGAGATCTACGCGCTCGATCTCGAGGAGCGGAAGCTCGCCGCGGCCGAGTCCTTCGGCGCGACACATCGCGGACCGGGCGCGAAGCTCGACTTCGTCTTCGACGTCGTCGGCCGGCCGGAGACCGTGGCCCAGGGCCTCGACATGCTCGGCCATGCCGGCACGCTCGTGTACATCGGTCTCCCCCAGCCCGGCGCGGCCGCGGCGATCGATCTCCAGCAGCTCTTCGACCGGCGCCTCCGAGTCGTCGTCTCGCACGGCGGTGACCACGTGCCTGCACTCGATTTTCCGCAGCTCGTTCAATGGGCCCGCGAGGGCAAGATCGACCTCGCCGGGATGGTCACGAAGCGGGTCGGGCTCGAGGACGTGGGGCAGGCGTTCGACGACCTCAAGGCGGGCGACGTCATCCGCTCGGTGATTCTGTTCTAGTGGTCTGACCGGCAACGTTCGCCGGGTCCCTGGCCCGCGATCATGCTGCGCCAGAGTCCGCCCTCGCCCTTGACAAGGCTGGCCAGCCTTGCCTGCGGACGACGACGACCTCTGGCTTGATGCTCGCGACCCAGGAACCGGGCAACGTCACCGGCCAAACCACTAGATTCCGGGTGTGAACCTCCGCGACAGCCCTGACGAAGCCGCCTTCCGAGCACAGGCCCGGGCATGGCTCGCGGACAACCTCCCGGCCGAACCTGGCCGCGAGTGGAGCCGGAAGATGTTCGAGGCGGGCTACGCCGGTTTGACCTGGCCGGAGGAGTACGGCGGCCGCGGCGCGCCCTACAGCCACCAGGCGATCGCGCTGGAGGAGTTCGCGCGCGCGGAAGCGCCGAATCACATGAACGTGATCGCGCTCGGGATGGCCGGGCCGACGATCATGGCGCACGGCACCGAGGAGCACAAACAGCGCTACCTCTCGAAGATGCTGTCCGCGGAGGAAATCTGGTGCCAGGGGTTCTCGGAGCCGGACGCCGGCTCCGATCTGTCGGCCGTGCGCACCCGCATTGAGCCGACGGACGGGCACTTCCTCGTCAACGGGCAAAAGGCGTGGTCATCGCTCGCACACGAGGCGGACTTCTGCATCCTCGTCGGCCGCGGCGACCCGGAATCACAGCGCCATGCCGGCCTGACCTACGTGATCGTCGACATGCATGCGCCCGGGGTCGAGGTCCGGCCGCTACGCCAGATCACGGGTGAGGCCGAGTTCAACGAGATCTTCTTCACGGACGTCGAGGTTCCGCGCGAGAACCTGCTCGGCGAAATCGGCGGCGGCTGGCAGGTTGCGATGACGACGCTGTTGCACGAGCGCGGCACGCTGGGCTTCGCCCTCACCGGAGCGCTCGACGCGCAGGTGAAAAAACTGATCGCGTTGACGAAGGAACGTGCCGCCGACGATCCCATTATCCGGGACCGCGTTGCACAGGAGTGGATCGAGCTGCAGGCGTTGAAGCTGACGAATTACCGGTCGCTGACGACGCTGATCCAGACGGGTATCCCAGGGCCCGAGGGCTCCGGCTCGAAGCTGCACTGGTCGGAGCAGAACCAGCGTCTGACGAAGCTCGCGATGGAGATCCTCGGCGGCGAAGACGACGGTTACTGGGGTTACCAACAACTACGCAGCCGCGGGAACACGATCGAGGCGGGGACGAGCGAGATCCTGCGCAATATCATCGCCGAGCGCGTGCTCGGCCTCCCAAGGTCACGCTGATGCAGTTCGCCTTCACCGAGGAGCAAGACCTGCTGCGGCGCGAAGCGCGTGAAGTGCTCGCGAACGGCGGTTGGGGACGGGAGGAGCTCGACGAGCTCGCCTTTCTCGATCGGGCCGTGCTGTTCGAAGAGGCAGGACGTGCGAATCGCGGCGAGGAGTTCTTCGATTCGACGGCTCCCGAGAACGAGCAGCTCGCCGCGCTGGCGCTCGAGGCGGCCGGCATCGCCGGTCGCGCGCTCGAGTTCGGCGTCGAACACGCAAAGACGCGCGAGCAGTTCGGCCGGCCGATCGGCGTCTACCAAGCCGTGTCCCACCCACTCGCCGATACCTACGTCGACACGGAGCTAGCACGCTCGATCGCGTACTGGGCGGCGTGGTGCGTTGCCGAGGACGACGAGCAGGCGCCGATCGCGGCCGCCGCGGCGAAGAGCTACGCAGGAAACGTTGCCGTCGTAGCGTGCGAGCGCGCAATCCAGGTACTCGGCGGCATCGGCTTCACGTTTGAGCACATGCTCCATCGCTACTACAAACGGGCGCTCTGGATCCAAGCCCACGGCGGCTATCCGCGCGAGCTACGCGCGAAGGTCGCGGCCTGGCTGCTCGACTGATGATGCGTGCAGCGCTCGTCACAGGGGCGTCATCGGGAATCGGGGCAGCGTGCGCGGTCCGTCTCGCCCGTACCGGCTGGCGCGTCTTCGCCGGTGTCCGGCGCGCAGGAGACGCACCGGCGGGCACGGAAGAGGTCCTGCTCGACGTCACGAACGAGGACCAGGTGCGGGCAGCGGCGGAGCGCGTCGACGAGCTGTACGGCCTCGTCAACAATGCGGGCATCGCGCTGGCCGTCCCGCTCGAGTTCATCCCTCTGGACGAGCTGCGCCGACAGTTCGAGGTGAACGTGGTGGGACAGGTCGCGGTCACGCAGGCGTTCCTCCAGCAGCTGCGTCGCGCGCGCGGCCGGATCGTTTTTGTCGGCTCGATCGCCGGACGCAGCGCCCTCCCGTTCCTCGGCCCATATGCGGCTTCGAAGCACGCGCTGGAGGCGGTGGCCGACACGTTGCGGCTGGAGCTGCGCCCGTTCGGCGTCGACGTTTCCCTTGTCCAACCGGGAACGATCAAGACACCGATCTGGACCAAATCCGCGGCAGTTGCCGATGCCTTGACGAACGGCGCGCCGGCCCAACTCGCCGGCTTGTACGGGGAACGGATCGCGGCGTTCCGCGAAGTCGCGATGAAGCGTGGCGTGAAGGGCGCGTCCGCAGACGAGGTCGCTCAGGCAGTCGAGGAGGCCCTCACGATGGAACGGCCGCGCACCCGCAAGCTCGTGGGCCTGGATGCGAAGCTGAGGGCGGGCGTCGAAAGACTTCCGGATCGGCTCCGCGACCGGGTGTACGAACGCGTGCTGTTGCGCTAAAAGGAGGAGCGATGGACGGCCTGATGATGGACTTCCAGTTGACGCTTCCGACCTTGCTTCGGCGCGCGGAGACGTACTTCGGCGAGAAGGAGATCGTCACCCGCCTGCCCGACAAGTCGTTCCACCGCTACACCTACGCCGACATGGCGCGCCGCGCGAAGCAGCTTGCAGTCGCGCTCCGAGAGTTGGGCCTCGAGCGCGGTGACCGCGTCGCGACACTGAGCTGGAATCACTACCAGCATCTGGAGGCGTACTTCGGCATTCCGTGCGGCGGCCTCGTGCTGCACACGCTCAATCTGCGCCTCCATCCCAACGACATCGGCTACATCGCCTCGCACGCGGGCGACCGCGCGCTCATCGTCGACACGAGCCTCGCGCCGTTGGTCGAGCAGTTCCTCGACCAGACGCAGATCGAGCACGTGTTCGTCGTCGAGGATTCGTACGAGGAGCTGCTTGCCTCTGCGGATCCGGACGAATGGCTCGCGCCCGAGCTCGACGAGAACGAAGCGGCGGCGATGTGTTACACGAGCGGCACCACCGGCATGCCGAAGGGCGTCGTCTACTCGCACCGTTCGACGATCCTGCACACACTCGGCGTCGCCGCCGCCAACCCGCTCGGGCTCGGCGTCTCCGAAGAGGACGCAATTCTTCCGGTCGTCCCCATGTTCCATGCGAACGCGTGGGGCTATCCGTACATCGCCGCGATGCTCGGATCGAAGCAGGTCTTCCCGGGCCCGCATCTCGATCCGGAAAGCCTGCTGGACGACTTCGTTCAGGAAGGCGTGACGTGGACGGCCGGCGTGCCGACGATCTGGCTCGGGATTCTGCAGCTCCTCGATGCGCACCCCGCGAAGTGGGACCTATCGCGCATGAAGGGGATGCTCGTCGGCGGTTCGGCGGCGCCGCGCGCGATGATCGCGGGGTTCAAGGAACGCCACAACCTCGTGGTCTGCCACGGGTGGGGAATGACGGAGACGTCGCCGGTCGCGTCGGTGGCGGTGCTGCCCGGGGAGCTCGCGAATGCGGACGAGGAAACGAAGTTCGACTACATGGCGATGCAAGGCCTCCCGCTCGCGCTTGTCGAGCTGCGGGCGCGGGACGACTCAGGGAACGAGATTCCGCGTGATGGTGAGGCGATGGGGGAGCTCGAGATACGCGGGCCGTGGGTTGCATCCGCGTACTACGAAACACCGGAGCAGGCCGACCGCTGGACGGACGACGGCTGGTTCAAAACGGGTGACATCGTTTCGTTCGATCCGCGTGGCCACATCCAGATCAAGGACCGGTCGAAGGACGTGATCAAATCGGGCGGGGAGTGGATCTCCTCGGTCGACCTCGAGAACGCGTTGATGGCGCATCCCGCGGTCGCAGAGGCTGCAGTGATCGCGATTCCGGATGAGAAGTGGCAGGAGCGCCCGCTCGCCGCGGTTGTACTGAAGGACGGAGCGTCCGCGACCGCGGAAGAACTACGGGAGTTTCTCGCACCGCAGTTCGCGAAGTGGTGGCTGCCAGATCGGATCGAGTTCGTGACGGAGATTCCGAAGACGGCGGTCGGCAAGTTCCGGAAGACAGCGCTCCGCGACCAGTTCGCGCAGCAGCCCGCCGTGCCGACCACATAGGTGGCCGATCCCCGCCGGAGTTGGGTGGAGGCGCCGCCCGCGTCGCCCCACGTCTGGGCGACGCTCGGCTACCGTGGTGTCGAACA
>JBGPYI010000171.1:0-5226 GCA_041493175.1 Gaiellaceae bacterium
ACGAAGACCTCCCAGATGCGGGCGTGCCCGCTGACGAGCAGAGCGCCCAGGGCGGCGCGGATCGCGAAGTTCGCCGAGTCGGACGACAGCATCACGAGGCGCCGAGCGAGGCGATCGGCGACGACGCCTCCGATCAGCAATGTGGAGATCTGCGCCAGTGTCCAGCAGGCGAAGGCGATTCCGACGTCGGTTGCTGACCCCGTCAGATCGAGGACGGCGAACGCCACAGCGATTGGCGCGAGATTCGTGCCGAAGAACGAGATCGTTCGCGCACCGGCGAGCAGCCGGAAGTTGCGCTCGCGCAGAGGACCTAGGTCACGGGGCACGGCGCTGCTCCCAGTAGCGTTTCAGTCCGGCGTAGGACTGCCAGAACGGCATTGCGCGCTCATACACCTCGACGTCGGCTCCGCTTGCAGTCACGTCACTGCGAACCGACTCGCTGAACTCCTCTTCCGTTACCCCCTCTCCGACTCGACTGGCCCAGTCTGCGAGCCGCTCTCGGAGCTCCGCGAGGTGCGGTCCGGGATCGTCGGCGACGCCGAAGTGGACGAGCGCCAGCCTGCTCGGCCTCCGCTGCTCGATTTCGTCGATCGTACGGTTCCACGCATCGAGGTCGAAGTCGGGCGGAGGCGTCGGGGGCAGGACCGTCCGATCGGGCTGGAGGCGGACGCCGGCCGCGTCACCGGCGTAGAGCGTGCCGTCGCCGGCGAGATAACAGACGTGGTGACTTGCGTGCCCGGGCGATGGAAAGCACTCCAGGCCGAGCACGTCCGGTCCCACAACGCGGATGTTCTGCTGCGGGATGGGCGCGAGCTCTCCCCACAGCGTGTCGAACGTGTCGCCGTAGAGACGCCGTGCGCTCGCTTCGAGGCGGCTGGGGTCGACCAGGTGGGGCGCGCCTACCTCCGAGACGTGCACCTGTAACGCGGGGTGCTCCCGCACAAGCACCCCGGCCGCTCCGGCGTGGTCGAGATGGATGTGGGAGAGGAGGAGGTGGCGGACGTCCTGGAGTTCGAGGCCGCGCTGGCGCAGAGCCGTGTGCAGCCGCTCGACGCATGACGTCGGGCCGCAGTCGTAGAGCACCGGCCCTCCCCCGGTCTCGAGGAGGTAGGAGGCGATGACGCGCTCCGCTCCCTGGTGATGGAGATCGAGAGGATCCGAGCTCACTGAGCCCGGATCCTCCCATGCCTTCAGCCCGAAGTGGAGCGTCGGCGCCGGTACAGCAGACCCAGAGCGCCTGCGACTGCGACGCCGGCCCCCGCGCCGACGGCGACGCCGAGCTTGCGGGCCGGACGGGCTCGATTCGTGGGTGCAGCGGCGGGCAGCCCCGCCTTCACGAGCGCGCGCTTCAGGTCGGGCGTGCCGCGATACCAGCCGCCCGGCGCCGATTGCGTGTCCCAGAACTTCTGGCCCGGCGTCATGTAGCTCACGGGGCCGTTGACAGCGTACGGATAGAGGTCCTGGCGAAGTGTGGAATCGCCGTTCGGCCCCGGGACCGTGTAAGTCACTTCGTAAAGCGGGCCGAGCCGGTCCGCCGGACGCGATTGGGTCGTGGCGACGGGGGTCTGCTCGAAGGCCTGCGGAAAAAAGCCTGCCTCGGTGACGAGGATCGCCAGGGCCGAGTCGTTCCCACCCTCCCCGTACCCCTCGATGCTGAGCGCGTGCCTCAGGCCGGGGCCGGAGATGGTCGCCGCCGACGGTCCCGTGGCGATCGCCGCGGCGGGGAACAGCAGCAGCGCGGCGAGCGCCGCCGCGAGCAGCAGTGGACGTCTCATGGGTCGCTCCTTGGTCGGTTTGACTTGCTACACCGACCGGGCGGAATGGGTTCCGCCGGGGACCTTGGCGAACGCTGCCTCGAGATCCTCGAGGAGGTCCTCTGCGGACTCCAGGCCCACGGAGAGCCGAATGAGGTTCCGCGGCGCTGCGAACGGCGCATCCGCAGTCGACGCATGCGTCATTCGCGCGGGCAGCTCGATGAGGCTCTCGACGCCGCCGAGCGATTCGGCGAGCTTGAAGATCCTGGTGCTCGCGACCAATGCTGTGGCTTCCTCCTCCGACTCGACCAGGAACGAGATCATGCCGCCGAAGTCGTGCATCTGCTTCGCGGCGATCGTGTGGCCGGGATGTCTCGGGAGCCCCGGATACAAGACCTGCTCGACGCGCGGATGCCGCTCGAGAAAGCCGGAGAGCGCCTGAGCGTTGTGACAGTGCTGGCGCATGCGCACAGCGAGCGTCTTGATCCCTCGCAGCACGAGCCAGCAGTCCAGCGGGCCGGGAACGGCCCCGAGGGACTTCTGGAGGAAGAAAAGACGTTCCGCAATCGTCGGATCATTCGTCGCGGCGAAACCGCCGACGACGTCCGAGTGTCCACCGAGGTACTTGGTTGTCGAGTGCACGACGATGTCCGCGCCGAGCTCCAGAGGGCGCTGCAGATACGGCGTCGCAAAGGTGTTGTCCACGACGAGGAGCGCGCCCGCCGCATGCGCTGCTTCCGCCGCCTTCTTGATGTCGACGATGTTCAGCATCGGGTTCGACGGCGTCTCGACCCAGACGATCCGGGTGCGCTCGTCGAGATGAGAGCCCAGGTCCTCGAACTCGGCCGCGGGGAGGTAGTCGAAGACGTAACCCTTGGGCTCGTAAACCTGGGAGGTCATTCGGTAGACGCCGCCGTAGACATCCGCGATCAGCACCATCCGATCGCCCGGGCTCAGCAGGTGCATGATCGTGGTCACGGCGCCGAGCCCCGACGCGAATGCGACCCCATGCTCGGCCGACTCGAGTGACGCGAGGCACTGCTGCAGTGCCGTGCGTGTCGGATTCGCGACGCGGGAGTAGTCGTAGCCCTTGTGCTCGCCGACCGCGTCCTGCGCATACGTCGACGTGAGATAGATCGGCGTCGTGATCGCGCCCGTCGTGGGATCCGGCTCCTGGCCTTCGTGGATGGCGCGGGTCTCGAAGTCCAGTGGTTGCTCCGGTGCCATTACCACGCTCCTGGCGTGCGAGAACCAAGCCAGACTAGGACGCAGGGAGCGCCCGTGCTTCGCGCACGGGCGCGACTGAGGACAACGGCTGGCGCAGCGTTCTCGCGCGTCAGGGGCCTGGAGGATGGCGCCGGGGCAGCCACAGCTATGCCGCGATGCTACCCGCGCCGATGAAGGTTGCGAGACTCTGCAGAGGCTTCTCCAGGGAAACGGGCTTCACGCCGGCCTCCCAGTGCACGGAGTTCACTTTCAGCACGCCCGTCTTGCGGTCGAGCACGGGATCGATCCTGCCTATCAGCCGGTCCCCGCGCAGGATGGGGAGGACGTAGTAGCCGTACTGCCGCTTCGTCTTCGGGACGTACATCTCGAGCCGGTAGTGGAAACCCCACAGGGCCTCTGCGCGATCGCGGTCGTGGATGAGCCGGTCGAACGGCGACAGAAACGTCACGCGCCTCGGCACCGGCTCGTCCTCGGCGTCCGGATGCGCGTGCCACTTGCCGTTCTCGAACTTCAGCCCGAGCGCGCGGAAGCGCTTCTCGGCAAGCAATTGCTCCGCTTCTGCGAGAGACACTTTCTCGGTTTCGGGATACCAGCGCTCCGCCAGATCCCAGAGGCGCTGTCCCCCGCGGCGGCCGGCGACTGCGACGTGCCCGCGCCCGTGGAGGATCTCCAACATCTGAGTGACGTTGCGGTTCCCGTTCCAGCCGCTGGGCTCCCACCCGTCGACCGAGTGGTCTTCGAGCTCGCGCGACAGCAACGGCCCGCGGCGCTCGAGCTCCTTCAAGACGTAGCGGCGAAACCGGGCATTCGATTTCAGGAACTCCGTCGCCTGCCGCTCCCAGGTGTATTTGATCCGCGGTCTCTGCATCCGTGCGCGGACGAGCGGCAGATCCTCGATCGGCCAGATGAACGCACCCCACTCGAAGAGCCTGCGCTTCTCCCAGAGCAGGCGGTCGAGCTCCGCGACGTCGTACGGCCCGAGCCGGCTCCAGAGGACGAGGCGCTGCGGCGTCGCCACGGTTGCGATCGGATCGAGCTGCAGGTATCCGAGCCGACGGACGGTGTCGAGGACGTTCCTCGCGGAGCCGTCCAGAAGCTGGGCGCGGACCGCGATCCGGCGTGCCTGTGCGAGGCTGACCGTCTTGGGCTTCACCGAGTTCGCACTCTCTCAGCTCGCCGAACCGCCGCGGCGGGTGCTTGAGGTCGGCTGTGGTCACGAGGGCGGCGTCGCTCCGGCACTGGCGGCCGCGGGTTACGACGTGCTCGCGATCGATCCACACGCCCCGGAGGGTCGCCTCTACCGGCAGATCGCATTGGAGGAGCTCGAGGATTCCGGGCCGTTCGACGCCGTCGTCGCAGGGCGCGTCCTCCACCATGTCCAGCCGTTGGCTCCGGCGCTCGACAAGCTTGCGGGGCTTGCGCCGCTGCTCATCCTCGACGAGTTCGCGTGGAACCACATGGACGAACCCACGATCGACTGGTACGAGGCCCAGCACCGGGTGCTTGTCGCGGCAGGGCGCGAGCCCAAGGGGTCTCCCGATCTGGCGGAGTGGCGCGCACGCCATTCCGACCTCCATCCGTACGAGACGCTCCGCGCGGAGATCGACGCGCGCTACGACGAGCGCCATTTCGAGTGGCGTCCGTATCTCTACCGCTGGCTCGAGGGCCCGGCCACGGAGTCGCTCGAGGCCGGTCTCATCGCTGCGGGCGCGATCCGCCCGATCGGGTTCCGCTACGCGGGCGTGAGCAGGGTGACCGTGCGCTCGCCGGCCGACTCGCGGTAGCCGGGACCGAGCTTCTCCTCGAGGACGCGCGTCAACTCTCCGCTCGCCGCGAGCTCCTCGGTGATGTCCGCACCGCCGATCAGCTCGCCCTTCACGAAGACCTGCGGGATCGTCGGCCAGCCAGAGAGCTCGGACAGCTCCTGGCGGATCGCCGGGTCCGCGAGGACGTCGACACCAGTCACGGGAGCGCCGGCTTCACGCAGAGCGCGCAGCGCACGGTCGGAGTTGCCGCACATCACGAGCTGCGGCGTTCCCTTCATGAACACGGCGACGGGCTCGTTTTGGATGACGTCCTGGATTCGCTGGCGCAGCTCGGTCATTCGCTCCCTTTCGTCTTGATTCGCAGTTCATGAATAGTGCCATCTTGCAGCGGCTCCGCGAGCGCCTCGTTCACGAGGCGGTGCTGGTCGAGCAGCGACAGGCCTGTGAAGCTTGGGCTCGCAACGGTGACCTGGAAATGG
>JBGPYI010000101.1:0-7761 GCA_041493175.1 Gaiellaceae bacterium
AGTGATCGCGCGGGAGTACGGCTTGCCAGCCGTCGTGGGGGTGGAGCATGCCACCCGGCTGATCCGGGATGGGCAGCGGATCCGCGTGCATGGAACGGACGGGTACGTCGAGATCCTGCCCTAGGAGATTGCGGAGCAATTCGAGGTAGGAAGGCTCGCGTTTCGGGTCGGGATACGAAGACTGGCGGGCATGGCCGGGCCAGTCGGTTCCTGACCGTGAGTTGTTGGACGCGGGGCATTTGGTCGGCCATCTGGTGCCGGGAGACACGGTGCACGGCTTTCTGGCTGAGCACAGCGTGCGGTTGTTCCCTGACGAGATGTTCGCCGATCTGCTCGGGTCATCCCTTGATTTGCTTACCGCTCGCACCCCCTTACTGCTTTCAGTCATATCCACTCAAGTCGTGTAGGAACGTATGTTCGTCAGGCCAGAACGAGCGCCCTCGTGTCGACCTCCGCGAGCAGCGACTCGATCGTCTCCTCCAGCTGCTCCTGCAGCGACTCGTCCTCGAGCCGGCCGTCCTCGACGAATCGCGTCGGCGCATGCCCGACGGCGACTTCGCCGTCCACCACGCGCGCACCGATGGCCGCGAGGACCTTCCGCAGCTCGGCCTGGGCCCAGACAGCCCCGAAGGCCCCCATGCTTGCGCCGACGACCGCGACCGGCTTGTTCCGGAGTGCGTTCGTCGCGAGCGGCCGGGAGACCCAGTCGAGAGCGTTCTTCAGGAAGCCCGGGACGGACGAGTTGTATTCGGGCGTAGCGAAGAGGACCGCGTCCGCTTCGGCGATTGCACGACGCAAGGCCGCGACCGCCGGCGGAGCCGGCTGGATGTCGTCCTCCTGGTCGTAAGGCGGCACGCCCTTGAGGCCGTCGTAGAGGACGAAGTCGACCTCGGGAGGGAGAAGCTCCTCCGCGGCGCGGAGGAGCTTCGTGTTGTACGAGTCCCGGCGCAGGCTGCCCGAGATCGCAAGGACTTTCATCCCGCTTACGCCTCCTTGACGAAGTAGAGCTCGGCGGCGAGTGAGACCTCGTCTGCCAGGGCCGGCTTCCCGTCGGGGAGCGGCACGTTCCAGTTGACGCCGAACTCGGTGCGATCGACGGTCGTGTCGAGCTTCAGCGAGATCCGCTCACGCCCGTACGGGTCGATGATCGGCTCGGCGATCGTGCCCGTCAGCTCGACGGGCTTCTCGACGCCCTTGATCGTGATGCCGCCGCGGACCGTGACCTGATCGCCCGCGCGGGCGATCTCGCTCGACTCGAAGCTGAGCTCGGGGTAGCGCTCGGCGTCGAAGAAATCCGGGGACTGGATGTGGGCGGCGAGGTTCTCGTCCTTGACGTCCACGCTGGCGACCTTCGCCGAGCCCGTGAGGACGGAGGTTTCGCCCTCGGCCTCCAGCTTCGCGGCCACTTCGCGGAACTGGCCGCGGAAGGCGCCGCCGAGGTAGTCGACCTCGAACCCGATCGTGGAATGGACCGGGTCGAGCGACCAGGTGCCGACCGGCAGGGCCTGCCGGGTGTCTGTCGTGATGCTCATTTACACTCCTCCTTGAGTCCGCTATAGTTGAGTACACAACCAATAGTAGCGAGGAAAGATTGTCTAGTCAAGTATTGACCCAACAACAAGATTCGGCCCTGGATTCCTGGGTGCGGCTTCTGCGAGGCCACGCCTCGGTGACCCGCGCCATGAGCGCGCAGCTCGTGGCCGAGCACGGCCTGACGATCAACGACTACGAGGCGCTCCTCCACCTCTCGAGGGCCGAGGAGGGCCGCATGAGGCGGGTCGACCTCGCAGGCCGGCTGATTCTCACCGCCTCCGGTGTGACGCGGCTCCTGGACGGCCTCGAGGCGGCCGGTTTCGTCGACCGGGCTTCCTGCAAGAGCGACCGCCGGGTCGCCTACGCCGTCCTCACCGAAACCGGGCGGACGAAGCTCCAGGAGGCCTCGGAGTCACACATCGCGGGCGTGCGCGCGTTCTTCGAGGCCCGCTACAGCAGACAAGAGCTTGACCAGCTCTCAGGCTTGCTCGGACGGCTGCCCGGCGTTGCCGCGGCCGTCGGAGACGGCTGCGCGGCTTAGCCGCCGCGCCGCATTCGCTCTAGCTTCGCCCGGGTTTCCGGGTCGAGCGTGTCGCGGAGGTGATGCGGGCGCTCCTCGCTATGCGAGACGGCTTCCATCTCACCGAGGAACGTCGCTGACGATCGCTTCTGGACCTCCTGTCCCGAGGTGCCGCGCACGGCGATATCGGAAGAGACGAGGCAGACGACCTCCGTGCCTCGGTTCTCGGCGGCGAGTCGCTCGAGCAGCGTGTCCGCGTTCTTCGCGTAGCGCACCTCGAGCGGACCGTAGGACTCGTCCGCGCCGGCGCCGTCGAAGACGAGATAGCCGCGCGCACCCTTGAGCGCGACGAAGCTGGCGAGCTCGTCCCGCAGCTCCGGCAGGTCCTTGTAGCTCCCGGCGTGAAAGAGATTGTGTCCGTCGAAGAGATAGAGCGTCGGATCAGCCACGCTGCCTCCGTGCTTCGTAGAGCATCAGCGCCGCCGCGACACTGACGTTCAGGGACTCGACGTTGCCGTCGAGCGGGATCGAAATCGCGTCGTCGCAGGTCTTGCGGACGAGCGGGCGCAGGCCTTTGCCTTCCGCTCCGAAGACGAGCGCGAGCCCGCCGGTCAGATCCGCGTCCCACATCGAGGTCGGCGCGTCACCGGCCGCAGCGTAGATCCAGAAGTCGCCACGTTTCACCTCAGCGAGGTAGCGGGCGAGATTCGGCACGACGGCGACAGGCAGATGCTCGACCGCCCCGGCGGACGCGCGCGCGACCGCGGGCGTCACGGTCGCGGAGCCGTGCGCCGGGACGACGACTCCCGTCGCGCCCGCTCCTTCGGCGCTGCGGATGACAGCGCCGAGGTTGCGCGGATCGGTCACCTGGTCGAGACACGCAAGCAGCGGCAGCTCGCCGGCGGCGAGTTCCCAGCCGTCCGCGTACTTGTACGGCTCGCACCACGCGAGCAAGCCCTGGTGATCGCGGGTGCCTGCTGCTTCGCTGAGCTCGCGCTCCGGCTTGACCTGCAGGCGCGGGCGTTCTACTTCCTGCAGCCAGGGCTCCGTCTTCACCGCGCGCTCGGTGGCCCAGAGCTCGAGCACCTCGCGGGGGCCGCGTAGCGCTTCCCGCACCGGGCGCCGGCCGTAGACCTGCTCGCGTGTCATCGCGGAACGAGTTGGAAGCCGTCCGCCGCGTCGCGAGCCTCCCAACCCGCGGCCTCGATCTCGGCGCGGAGGCGGTCGGCCTCGTCGAAGTCACGTGCCGCGCGGGCCTCCTGCCGTTGCCGCGCCAGTTCCACGATCTCCGACGGCGCTTCCTGCTGTTCCGCGAGGGAGGCGAGCCCGAAGATCTCGAGCGCTCGGCGCAGGAGCTGGTGGTCGCGCCAGCCGTGCATGACCGCGAGCGCGTCCGGCGTGTTGAAATCGTCCTCGAGCGCAGCCTCGAACCGTTCCCACTCGCCTGCGGGCGCAGGTTGGGATAGGCCGCGGAAGACCTCACGGAATCCCTCGACCCGCGCGGCGGCCGCTGCGAGCGTCTCGTCCGAGAAGTCGATCGGCTTTGACCAGTGGCCGGTGAGGAAGAAGACGAGGATGGCGTCGCGGCCCCACCGCTCGAGCGCCTCACGGATCGTGACGACGTTGCCCTCGGACTTCGACATCTTCGAGCCGATGAAACGCAGCAGGCCGTTGTGCGTCCAGATCTGCGCGAAGTCGTGGCCGAGCGCGCGCGACTGCGCCAGCTCGTTCTCGTGGTGCGGGAACACGAGGTCGAGCCCGCCGCCGTGGATCTCGAACGCGGGCCCGAGCAACTCCTCCGCCATCACCGAGCACTCGATGTGCCAGCCTGGGCGGCCGCGTCCCCACGGCGAGTCCCACCAGGTGTCCTCGTCCGGCTTGTTCGCCTTCCAGAGCGCGAAGTCGCGCGGGTCCTCCTTGCGCGGGTTCGGCTCCTGCTCCTCCACCTGGTCGGGACGGTGGCCCGAGAGGCGGCCGTACTCGGGATAGGAGGCGACGCGGAAGTAGACGTCGCCCTCGGATTCGTAGGCGTGGCCGCGGTCGATCAGCTCGGAGATGAAGCGGATGATCTGCGGCACGAACTCGGTCGCCTTGGGCAGCTCGTCGGGACGGCCGAGGCCGAGGGCATCGGTGTCCTCGAGATACCAGTCCGTCGCTTGCTTCGCGAGCTCGGCACTTGCGCCCGGCGCTGCCTCGTAGATCCGGTCGTTGATGTCCGTGATGTTGTGGACGAGCGTCACGTCGTAGCCACGCGATTGCAACCAGCTGCGGAGCCACATGCCGAGGATGTAGGGGCGAGCGTTGCCTATGTGCGCGCGCTGATAGACGGTCGGCCCGCAGAAGTACATGCGGACCGGAGCGGGCGGCGGCGGAAGCTCCTGCTTCCCCCGTGTCAGCGTGTCATAGAGCTGCATCGATCCTGCGCAGTGCTTCGTCGCGCGGCAGCGCGGCGATCACGGCCCAGAGCTCGGGGCCGCGCTCCTGTCCGGTCAGGGCAATCCGTAGCGCCTTCAGGTTCCCGCCGACCGCCTTCAGCTCGCGCACGAGCGCGCGCGCGTCGAGCGTGCCGTTCGCGCGTTCGACCAGCTCGCGGAAACGCTCCAGTGTCTCGGGTGCGTCGCCCTTGGCCGGCTTCGGCGGCGTGAGGATCGCCTGCGCGTATTCGCGCGCCTCGTTCAGGTCGCGCGCGCCGCGCAGCGCGGGGACGACCTCGACGGGAGCGCCCGCATGTTCGGCGAGCTCTTCGTCACTCATCGCCTCGATCGCCTCGATCGCGAGCCGGCGGATGCGCGGCAAGTCGTAGTGCACGTCGTGCTGCGGGACGCCGAGCTCCTCGAGATAGCGGCGGACCGCCTCTCCGGGAATGCCGGCTTCGCGCAATGACGCGACGGTCGCGCCGAGCGCGCGCTTCGCGAGCTTCTTGCCGTCCTCACCAAGGATCAGGCCGTGGTGCACGAACTCGGGCGGTGTCGCACCGAGCGCCTGGAACAGCCGGCGGTGCAGCTCCTCGTTCGGGCGATGGTCGAAGCCGCGGACGATGTGCGTGATCCCGAAGTCCGCGTCATCGACGACGCTCGCGAGGTGATACGTCGCGGTGCCGTCCTCGCGGAGGAGGGTGATCCCGTCGAAGCGCTCGCCGAGCTTGGCGCCCGCCTCGCGGTAGCGGTCCTGTCGCTCGCTCTGCCGGACCGGCCCGTCGTCCCACGCGAGGCCGAGCCACTCGAGGTCGCGGATGATCTCCTCCTCCCCGCCGGGCACATTCCGCTGCGGGTCGGTGTCGTCGATCCGCAAGAGCATCCAGTCGCCGAGGCTACGATTGGCGACCGCACTGAGGGCGTTACCGACGTGCAGGGAGCCGGTCGGGCTCGGGGCGAAGCGGACTCTCTTCATCGCCGCTCCAGTCTACGAGCCGGGCCCACAGCGCCCATAGGCTCACCGCCGCGATGACGATCAGGCCCCAGGCGACGCTCACTCGCGGCTCGGTGACGTTCGGGATCTCCCAGCTCGTCCAGCCACGCTTGACGACCTGCTCGATCCAGAAGTCGTTGGCGATGTTGGCGATGCCGTAGCAGAACATCAGGGAGAGGTACGCCGCGAGCGCGATCCGCCTTTCCAGCCTGCGCGAGAGAAGGAGCACCGTCAGCACGAGCAAGACACCGTCTATCCCGTGATGGTGACCGTGGTGGACCGCCGGGGCGAAATTGGGGAGGCCCGGCCGCTCATGCACGTACTGGCCGCTCTGGAACAGCTTGCCGAGCAGCGGAGCTCCGTTCGAATAGAGACCGAGATCCGCCGCGAGCCAGGGCAGAGCCGCCACCAGCAAGACGACTCCGAGTGCGGCACGCACCCAGTCCGCCCCATGCCACGGGCTTTTCGTGAGACCGCGCGTTCTCGCTACGACGTCGGTGAGCAGGACCGCCAGCAGGACGCCGATTGCTGCGACCGCGTTGACAGGCCTTGCATCGAGATTCGCCTGGCTGACAACCCCTGGCCAGAACACCGCGGCGCAGAGAACGGCCGCGAGAATCGCCACAGCGCGGTAGGTCCGTCCGGGCAGCCGCTCGTAGACGAGTGCGAGCACGGCCAGCGCGATGAGGGCGACGGGGAAGTTGACGAACACGAGGGCGCGGCTCAGCCCGCCCTGGATCCCGCCGCCGGATACGTGGTAGAGCTCGCGAGCCGGCACTCGGCTGTAGGTGACGACGATCTCCGCGGTCACCGCGGCGAAGAGCATCCAGACGAGGGCGACTTCGACTGGAAGCCCGGCGGCCTGTCGCTTTGCTGTCTGCAAGATCGGCCGCCTTCCAGGGTACGCTCGCGGCCGTGGAATCTCTACTCCGCGGCTGGTATCGGGAACATGGACGGGATCTTCCGTGGCGGCGGACACGCGACCCGTACGCGATCCTCGTCTCGGAGGTGATGCTGCAGCAGACGCAGGTCGAGCGCGTGATCCCGCGCTACCTCGCCTGGCTGGAGCGGTGGCCGACGGTGGCGGCGCTCGCAGCCGCGTCGGCGGCGGACGTGATCCGGGAGTGGCAAGGGCTGGGCTACAACCGCCGCGGCCTGAATCTGCATCGCGCTGCGCAGCGAATCGCGGCGGGCGGCTGGCCGGATGACCTGACGGAGCTTCCAGGCGTCGGGCCGTACACGGCTGCGGCGGTCGCGAACTTCGCGCTCGGCCGTGACGTCCTGCCGGTGGACACGAACGTGAGCCGGGTCCAGGAACGCACGGGCTATCAGTTCTCTCCCGCGGCCGGCCAGGCGCTGATGGATCTCGGCGCAACGGTGTGCCTGGCACGGATCCCGCGCTGCGGAATCTGTCCGCTCGCGTCGGCGTGTCCGTCGCGAGGTCGGCGCTACGAGCCGCTGCGCAAGCAGTCCCGCTTCGAAGGCTCGTTCCGCCAGCGCCGCGCGCGCACCTTGCGGCTCGTGGCGGAGTCCGAGCGTCCGTTGGGCGACCTCGACCGCGAAGCCGTCCAATCCCTAGCCCGAGACGGCCTCGTCCAGGTCGCACCCTGTGGAACATTCGTCACACTTCCGTAACTATGTCCGACACCAGGCCGTGCCGATAAGTGACGACAGGGTCAACGGCTCGACTACAGCGATTGCGCCAGATGCGGTACGCCGTGGTAACGCGCACGGCACGGTGTCCGACACCGAGACGTGCCTGTGAGAGGCACGACTCGCTACGACGAGCTAGTGCGTCGGCTGCGTGACGCCGCGCGGCCCGGGCGTGACGCGCCGGAACAGATGAACGCGTATCTAGAGAAGGTGCGCCTGCACGCCTACCCCGCCGAGCTCACACCTGACGATGCCAACGCAACACGCGACGCCGGCGTCAGCGACGACGCTCTCGTGGACGCGATTCACGTCGCCGCCCTCTTCAACATGATCGTTCGGCTCGCCGACTCGCTCGGTTGGGACGTGCCGGCGTTCGAGGAGTTCGGAGCCCGCGCCGACGCGATGCTCCGGACCGGCTACGCGCTCGACTGACCCGGGAACGCAGACTTCGGGATGCGAACGACGAGCTGCGGAGAAGTGACGTTCCACCCGGCCGGAGCGGCGCCGGCGCCCTCCTCCTTGCCCGCCCGCGCCCGCGCGTCCTCGACCGCGTCCGTCGAGCCAAGAAGTCGCTTGAGGAAGCTCACGGGAGCCGGAGCCTACCGGCTACGATCCGGCCCGTGACCGCGTCGATCTGGTACTACCTC